>CAYUGP010000016.1:0-15443 GCA_964444315.1 uncultured Oscillospiraceae bacterium
CTCGCAGTGGTCTGTGAAACAGGAATCCCCCGCTTCAAAGCCGTTTAGGCTTAAGCGGTGGGAGCTTCAAGCAGCTAAAACTCCATTTCAAGCTGAGCGGGACCCACCCTCTCTATCAATAGATTCGTAAGGGCGTATGACAGCAGTTCATCCGCCTTTTTACTTGGATCTATCCATGCGTTCACATATTCTTTCGGGAGCATGAGAGGCATGCGGTCATGTATGAGCGCAACTTCCTTTGAAGGTTCCCTTGTAAGGACCGTAAAGACAGGCAAGCCCTCTTCCATGCGGTATAGCCCGCACAGCCATGTCATAACAGAGCCTTCAGGCTGAATCATGAACTTATCCCCGGTTTTCTTTTTTCCCGTACCGGGGTCTGTAAAATGTGACCACTCCAGATACCATGACGCCGGTATTATGCACCGCCTTTTTTGCCAGGATTCTTTAAATGTAGGAAGTGCCGAAGCCGTTTCGACCCTGGCATTTACTATGAGGGACTTCCCGGGGATCCTGAAGCCCCATTTCATGGGGAAGACCTTCCCTGATCCGTCTTTTCCTGGTGCTATTACCGGTACCACATTCGTCGGGCGTACTTCGCCTGAAGTTATCAAAGGGCTTCCGGTTTCAAGGAAGGTCCTCAGAAGCGGCGAACTTTCGGCTTCTGCTATGATCTCCTCAAAGTCATAGGATATGGGATCTATGTGATAACAGGTACACATTACTCTCTCCCGCTGTCAGTTTTCTCTACGATAAGCTCAGCGGACCCCTCTTCAAGTGAATTGTGCTCATCAAGATGGAAATGACTTCCGCAAGTTTCCTGTGCAAGAGCAGTGAGATGGCCGGCAAGAGAAAGAAGCCCCTCCCTGTTTGCCGAGATGAGCACGCTCCCGTCTTCGCAGACCCCCACCTTTATCTCAGAACCGTCTATCCATTTGAATTCCATCTGTTCTCTCCTTTTTTGCCTGCCAGTTCAGTCCTCAGGTGACCAGGATTCCTGCAGTTCGTCTATCTGAAGTACACCGTCAACCTTGGCGGCCACCTGATACTGGTCTTCATACACTATCTCACCGGGATCGTTGGTAAACACAAGGTAATACGGATGATCATACCTTTCGAGAAGCCACAGCGCAGGCCTGATCATTTTCATCATCTCATCGGCATTTTCGGTCTTGAACCAGCAAACCACTTTCTCCTGCCTTTTGCAGGGAGGAGGCCATGGAAGGTTTTCGGCAAACCAGCCGTCGATCTCCTTGTAGAGGCCTTTGTCATCCTCATCCATCACATCATCCTGGATGAGCTGCCAGCACATACTGAATACGCCCTTGGCGTACATGGTGTTCCTTGCGAGTTCCTTGCCCTGGATACGCACGTATTTGAAACTGCTTATGTCCATATATCACTCCTCCGGTACTGAATACTCTGCCAGCAGAGCCGAATATTTCTCTTTCTTTGACCTCTTAGCGAAGAATACTATCATTATTATGACTGTTATAAGGCCAATAAGTGCAAGTGTCACGGGAACATATGCCATATTCCCATAGATCTCGATTATACCTTCAGAGAGAGTAAAATCGTATGCGCCGTGGAGAAGGTACGGGAGAAGGAATGCTATGACATAATTGAACTTCTTTCCCGTATACTTTGCTTTGCCGTAGAAATATCCCATTATGAAGCCATAGCCGCCGTGCATCAGTAGAAGCCCTCTCACAAGGATCTGTACCGCATTGGGCTGGAACATATATATAATTGATTCAAGAAAACCGAAGCCCATGCCGACTATGTCATGAAAACAATGAGATCTTTCCATGAATAAGCGTACCTGTTCTGTTTCAGAGTACGCCTGAACATGTAGAACTTGAAGAACTCCTCCGTAAGAGCCGCCAGGACAAAACCATGATATGCTTCCCTTATGAATACATTCTGATCCTTCAGTCCAAGCAGAAGATCTATGAGGTACAGGGCGATTGCCACGATCCCGACAGGCACCGTTGTAAGAAGACCATTTTTCAAGGCTGCTTTGCATACCTCCTGATATTTGAGATCTTCTTTCTTCATTTTCCTGAACCAGAAATAGAACAAGGCCGCAGGAATGAAACTGATCAAAAGAGCTCCGACTGAAATCAACATTTTACACCACAATTAATACTGTATACGTCAAATTTGTGGCCTCCGCATTTTCTGCATGTAAGCCTTCCCATGCTGTTATGCAGGGCATACTGAACGACTTTAGACCTGGTCTTGTATTTTGATGATGCTCCGCACCTTTTACAGACTACCTCATACTTGTATGCCCTCGGCTCTGCCTTGTAGCGCTCGTCGAGCTTTATGGTAGCCTTCGGCCTGCAGCCTATCTGCCTGCATACCGACTTCCACGTCTCATCGTGGACATGCCTCTCAAGAGGATGCCTTATACTCACTACCGCATGGGCATACTCATGCCGTATGACTTCATAGAAGAGGTCTTCATCACCGAGGCATCTTGAGGAGATGGCGATCTCCCTTTCCCTTCTCAGCAGCCCCCCTGTAGTTCTGAACTCTCCGAGTTTCCTGCTCATACGCTTTGATATACGCAAAGAGACCTTGGAGGTATCCACTCCTGTAAGGCGGTCGAGTCTGTCATATTCTTTTCGTATATCCTCTATACCGAAACCCATATCATGTAAATCCTCGACGACGGCAAAGTCATAAAAACGTTGAAGTAGCGCACCTTCTAAACTATAATTGATTATAGTTCAAACCGATCATTTTTTCTATTTTTTTAGGGTGAAACGATATGATCTACCTTATTCTTTTTATTCTGTTGCTTATCGCCGCATCTGTGATAGTTGCAGGCAAAATAGAGTACATTTTCTTTCACCCTGTCCCCTACTCAAAAGAGCATGAATTCGAATTTCTCCCGACTTTCGGATATGATATAAAGCCGTTTTACGAGTCCGTTGATATGGAAGAGTTTTCACTCGACGTGCCCAACGGATATACCATCAGGGGTGCTGTGATCAGGGCTGATAAGAATGCAGCCTTCCCTGACGGAAGAAAACGGGCTGTCATCATGTCACACGGAGTGACAGCCAACAGATATACCATGCTCTCTCACGGAGAGATATGGCACAGACTTGGCTTCGACCTCATAGTCTACGATCAGAGAGCCCACGGAGAAAGCGGCGGGCCTGACTGCAGTTTCGGGTATTACGAATCCCAGGATCTGATCTACATAGCAAATGAAATGAGGAGAAGGTATCCGGAAGATACGATATGGGGCCTTGGAGGAGAATCTATGGGAGCGGCCACGGTCATGATGGCTGCGCCAAAGCTTCCATGGTTGTCATTCGTGTATGAAGACGGCGGATACGAATCGCTTAGAAGTGAAGTGCCGGCCGCTCTCAAATACAAGAAAAACATACCCTTCTTTCCTTTTACCCCGCTTACGATCATGTTCATAAACTGCCGTCATGAGTTCAACGTGGATGACGTCCGTCCCGTCGACTGGGTAAAGGAGATAAAGGTGCCCATGCTCTTTGTACACGGCGGCGATGACCACTTCGTTCCGACGAAAAATGTCTATCCTCTCTATGAGGCTAAACAGGGAAACAAGGAAATTAAGGTATTCGAAGGAGCACCCCACGTAAAGGCCGTGCTGATGTTTCACGAAGAATATTACGAAATGCTAAAAAGTTTCTGTGAGAAATACGGAATAATATAAGAAAAAAGGAGGAACCATGAGTAAACAAAATAGGATCGGTTTCCAGACCGAAAGAAAAGAATACATAGGATACTGTCTCTTCTTCCTGGGACAGAATATCCTCTGGGGATTCGCGGGATATATCGAAACATTCCTGACCGACATCGGTATAGCCGCCACAACGGCAGCCGCAATACTGATAATCCCAAAACTCTGGGATGCAGTCAACGACGTCATCTTCGGATATATCGTCGACAGACACAGCTTTAAAAACGGACAGAAATTCATGCCGTGGGTACGCATAGGAACAGCCGCCGTGGGTATCACTACCGTAGCCATGTTTGCCATTCCGAGCAGCATGGAGCAGACAGGAAAAGTCGTCTGGTTCCTCATTGCATATATACTCTTCGATATTGCGTATACCATACTTGACGCACCGGCATTTGCTGTTACAACCGTAATGACCAGCAATGTTACGGAAAGGACCTCCATCATTGCAGGAGGAAAGCTCTGGTCCATGGTCGGCGGCGTTCTCGCCACGGTCCTTATCCCCATGGTAAGACCGATATTCGGCTGGTTCACAGCATGCATCATATTCATCGCCGTATCAGTAGTGCTGATGGCGCCCATGCTCTTTACGGTCAAGGAACGCCATTCAGAGACCGCGATAAGCGAGGATAATCCGAAGTTCAAAGACATGGTCCATTACCTTAAACACAACAAGTACCTCCTCATAGTGCTGGCAGCCATGCTGCTTCTGGGGGTCTCCAGCGTAGAACAAAAAATGGCCATATATATGGGAAGGATATGCTTAGGCCAGGAAAACGCAGCGACCCTTGTAGCTGCAGGAGTCGCGGTTTCAGTCATAGTTGTATCCGCCCTGGTTCCCGTGCTGTCTAAAAGATGGGATAAATTCAACGTTCTGTGCTTCGGGCTTGTATTCGCCATATTGATGGATGTGGTCACATATTTCGTCGGTTATGACTCTCTGGCGGCAGCCATTGCCATGATAATGCTCAAGTGCACAGGCCTTGGATTCTGGCAGGTAATCATTTACATGCTCATAGCTGACACTGTGGAATACGGCACATATAAATCGGGAACGAGAGCCGCCGGTGTCACCTTCTCACTTCAGTGCTTCATTGCAAAGCTCAAAAATGCTCTCATAGGATCCATAGTCCTCTTCACCCTCTCCCTTACTGGTTTCGTCGAAGGAGAGAATGCGATACAGCCCGCTGGCGTGGCTGACGGCATTTGGGGACTCTTCTGCTTCCTGCCTGCCGTGGGATTTGCTATCGCCCTGGTCATTCTCATCTGCTTCTATAAGCTGAGGACAAAGGATGTTCAGGTCATGTCCAGATACAAC
The DNA here is from genome assembly GCA_964444315.1 of uncultured Oscillospiraceae bacterium. Taxonomy (GTDB): domain Bacteria; phylum Bacillota; class Clostridia; order Peptostreptococcales; family Anaerovoracaceae; genus RUG13409. The sequence goes on from CAYUGP010000016.1 coordinate 5,046, forward strand.
AACGGGGAGATATCAAAAGAAGAAGCTGAAGCTGCTCTCGAAGCAAAGTACGGTCCTGCAGGTGAATAATTTTAGATCTGAAATAAGAATAGTCAAATATCCAAACGGAGAGATCCAGAGGGTCCAGTCGGTGACGCTTCCCGACTGGACCTCACTTGAATTTGAACAACCTCTGCCCAATCCAAAAGCTCTGGACCAGGTATGCGAGCTATATGAAAAGTTCATCCTACCCAAAGCCCCGTACCTGTTCGGCACTTTAGTTTTCTTTTCCCTGCCCGATGATATGGAAATGCCTTTTCCTTTCGAAAGCAGATACGGAAGCCTTGCGGACAGGGAAACTGCAGCAGCCATCGGCCTCCGAAAGTATCTCAAGGGAGATAAATTCGTGCCTGATGACGAAAAAGGCAAACGCTTTGTAGAGGATCTCAAGCAAAGAGGAAGGCTTCGTATACTTAAGGGAACCAGGCCTTTCCACAGCAAGATCATGTGCGTCTCTTCAAAGCTCGGACTTCTAAGCAGCATTGCAGAAAGCCGCGCATTCCTTTCCAATACAGGCTTCTTTACTATGGACATGTTCGATCTTGGCTCTCCCTATGACATTATAGGAAGGCCCATAGGTTTAAGAGTAAAGAACGGGATTTGCCTTGATCCTCCTCTGTTCGAAAGAGAAGCTCTGCTAGTCAGAAAAGACGGTTCAGTCAGCATCGGCAAACCTTCTTTGTCCGGTATGTATCTCGAAATATCCGGAAAAACTTTCAGGCCCGGAAAAAATGCCAAGCTATTTGAAAGACCCGGAAAAAGATATGCGGACTCAAAAGGACTGAACCTAGCAATAACAGAGAACAGGATCATAGCAGCTGCAAGGAACAGAAAGATAGTGATACCTTCAGCAGGATTCGTGCTTCAAGTAAACAACGATGAAGATATAAAAGCAGGAGAAGAAGTCAAATACAAAGGTTTCGAAGATGTGCTGTTCGGCATACAGGCAGGCAACAGCATCATAAGGAACGGAGTGCCTGCAAACGGATTCATTTCATATTTTTCAAATATACGTGATCCTTTCCAGCTTCCCATACCTCCCAGCCTTTATCCCCTTGATTATGAAAAAGACCGGGCTCCAAGAATGGCTCTTGGAGCTGATAAAGAAAACCGCCCTGTTATTGTCTGGGCTGAAGGCCCGGGAAAGTTCGATGATCTAAGCAAAAGTACGGAAGGAACTTTCAGCTGCGGAGCGAGCCTTAGGGAAATGGAGGCTATCTGCCGGGATCTAGGCCTTATCAATGCCGTCAATATGGACGGCGGAGGTTCGGCACAGATAATGCTTAGCGGGAAAAGGGAGCTTCTCATTTCAGACAGGCACATCGAAGACAACAGAGAGTATGAACGCTCAGTACCCCTGGGTATCGGTATAAATAATCTTTAATATTTACACTGAAGATGCAGAACTGGTGTATAATGCATTCATATATATATTGGAGGGTTTAAATAAATGAATAAACAGAGCAAGACAAGGATGCTTACCGAGGGAGCTGTTTGCATCGCTCTTTCCATAGCTCTTTCATATTTTAAGATACCGACCGGCGTCTCATTCGGAGGTTTCGGCGGATCCATAGACCTGGTAATGATACCTCTCATACTGTTTGCATACAGATGGGGCCTTGGATGGGGTGTCACGGCAGGTTTTGCATTCGGAACACTTAAGTATTTCCTTGCAGGCGGGACGGCTGTCAACTGGGTATCCATGCTCCTTGACTATTCCGTCGCCTATGCTTTCGTCGGTCTGGCAGGACTGTACAAGGGCAAGAAATACAAAAATCTGCCCGTAGCTGCACTTGCAGGTTGTGTGGGCAGATTCTTGATACATTTCATAAGCGGCATTACCATTTACGCCGAGTATATGCCTGAGACTTTCCTTGGGATGACCATGCCGTCACCATTTGTGTATTCGATACTTTATAACGGCACATACATGCTTCCCAATACCTTGATCGCAGTGCTCGTGTGCGCACTGCTTATCCCGATAATGAACAAGCTTCCTAAGAGATAATAGCTTACTCTACTCTTATACTTTTTATGACCTGAGGCTCAAGAGGCTTATCCATCCAGTCGGTGTCAACGTTTACGATGGCATCGGCTGTTTCTATTCCGGAAGTTACTTTTCCGAATGCAGCGTATTGTCCGTCAAGATGAGGTGCATCATCCACCATGATAAAGAACTGAGAGCCTGCAGAGTTGGGATCCGCTGCTCTTGCCATTGAAAGCACTCCCCGGGTGTGCTTAAGATCGTTTTTGAATCCGTTGGCACTGAACTCTCCGAATATGGAATATCCGGGACCTCCCGTTCCGTTTCCTATAGGACATCCGCCCTGGATCATAAATCCCGGAATGACCCTATGGAACGTCAGTCCGTCATAAAAGCCGCTGTTAGCAAGCTTCTCAAAGTTTTCTGCGCTCTTGGGTGCGATATCTTCATAAAGTTCTCCGCACATTTTTGCGCCGTTTTCCATTTCGATGACAAAAGTCTTCATACTTATTTTCCTTTCCTGTATCTTGTTTTATTTGATCCTGTAAATGGTTTTCTGGGCGGTATGAGACATTGGTCCCTGTCATATCCTATCAGGTCTTGCCTGCCGGTCTTGAGAAGTGCTTCCCTGACCAGATCGTAATTCTCAGCTTTCCTGTACTGTATGAGCGCTCTTTGCATGGCTTTTTCATGCATATCCCTGGGAACATATAATTTTTCCATCGTACGGGGATCCACACCCGTGTAATACATGCAGGTCGATATGGTCGAAGGCGTCGGATAGAAATCCTGGACCTGTTCAGGCATATATCCCATATCTCTTACGCTTTCAGCCAGCATGACCGCATCCTCAAGCGTAGAACCTGGATGGGATGATATGAGATAAGGAACAGCATACTGCTCAAGGCCGAGCTGCCTGTTCACCTGATCAAACCTTCTGCAAAATTCTTTGTATACGCTGCTTTCAGGTTTTCCCATGAGCCTGAGCACATTGTCGGAGACATGCTCAGGGGCAGTTCTCAGCTGACCGCTCACATGGTATCTGCAGAGCTCTTTCAGGAAGGTATCGTCCTTATCCGCAAGAACATAATCGAACCTTATGCCGGATCTGACGAAGACCTTTTTAACGCCTGGTATTTCCCTGAGTTTTCTTAAAAGCTTAACGTAATCGCTGTGGGTAGCTTTCAGGTTGTTGCAGGGCTTCGGGAAGAGGCACTGTTTATCCGTACAAACTCCCCTTGTAAGCTGTTTGTCGCAGGAAGGTCTTCTGAAATCCGCAGTAGGCCCTCCCACGTCATGTATATACCCTTTGAACTCCGGGTCTTTCGTCATCGCCTCTGCTTCTTTTATAATGGACTCGTGGCTCCTCACCTGAACTATACGTCCCTGATGAAAAGTCAACGCACAGAAACTGCATCCTCCGAAACATCCCCTGTTGCTGGTGAGTGAGAATTTCACTTCCTTTATGGCCGGCACTCCGCCTTCCTTCTCGTAGGACGGGTGATAGCTGTTCATGTACGGAAGATCGTACACATCGTCCATTTCCTGCATCGTGAGAGGTCTCTGAGGCGGGTTCTGTACTATGTACCTGTGTTCTCCGTATTTTTCAATGAGTGGCTTCCCTGTGATGAAATCCGTATTTATATACTGTGCATAAAAGCTTTTCGCATAGGTCAGTTTATCTTCCAGAAGCTCGTCATATTCAGGCAGAAATACAGGGTCTATAACATTATCAGTATCCCTTGTCTTGTATACGGTACCTCTTATAAATGAGATATCAGAGACCGAAATACCTCCGCTGAGCGCCTCGGCAACCTCTACTACAGTAAGTTCTCCCATTCCGTAAATGAGAAGATCTGCCCCTGAATCCAGAAGAATGGATCTTCTGAGTTTATCAGACCAATAGTCATAGTGGGCAAGGCGCCTGAGGCTCGCCTCTATGCCTCCTATTATGACCGGACAGTCCTTGAACTTCCGCTTTATCATATTGCTGTAGACTATAGTGGCATAATCAGGCCTTTTGCCGGATTTTCCGCCCGGAGTATATGCATCCTCATGGCGCTTTTTCTTATTCACAGTATAGTGATTCACCATGGAATCCATATTGCCGGCGCTGACGAGGAAACCAAGTCTGGGACGGCCGAAAACAGCTATGCTGTCCTCGTCATGCCAATCCGGCTGAGATATTATCGCCACTTTATAGCCATGGGCTTCCAGCACTCTGCTGATTATGGCAGGACCGAAAGACGAGTGATCCACATAGGCATCTCCGATCACGTAAACAAAATCAGGCCTGTCCCAGCCCCTCTTCTTCATATCTTCAATTGTGACCGGAAGAAAATCCCTCAAAGCTTTTACCGTTCTTTCGTCGCTTCAGATACAGCTTCCCTTATATCGTCCAGTGATACTCCGTTTTCCTCTGCAAGCCTTGCCAGATCGTCGTACTCGGCTTTTGCTTTTCTTACTCCCATACCCTCCGAGGTTTTCACTCTCACGGACCCGTAGCAGGTCTCGACTTCATCGATATTGCGAGGCAGCAGGTATTTATCCAGATCCAGCCGTCTGATCCCTATAGTGGAGGTATATTTCATTATGAGAGCAGCGAATCTGCCAGCATCTTCAGGCAGACATAATACACTCAGCATTATTCCGGGACGGGATTTCTTCATCCCTATGCTTTGGGTATATACGTCTCTCGCTCCTTCTTTGAAGAGCATATCCATGGCAAAGCCTATATCTTCGCCTGTCATATCATCTATGTTACATTCAAGTTTCGTTATTTTCTCTTTTCCGGTACCGCTTTCCCCGAGGAATGCCCTGACACAGCTCAGTCTTTCGAATTCTTTGGTACCCATTCCATATCCGATACTCTCAGAGCTCATTACAGGCATGCTGCCGAATTCATCTGCGAAATACTTCAGAAGAGCTGCTCCTGTCGGAGTGCAAAGCTCTCCTTCTATGTTTCCGCTGTAAGAAGGAACTCCCTCAAGGAGAAGGGCTGTAGCAGGAGCCGGTACGGGAAGTATCCCGTGAGCGCATCGTACGTAGCCACTTCCCACGTGCACGGGAGAGACTACTGTCTTTTCCGCTCCTATCATATCCATGAGCAGACATACTCCTAGCACGTCAGCTACGGAATCGAGGGTGCCGACTTCATGGAAATGGATATGCTCCATGGATTCTCCGTGCACCCTGCTTTCTGCATCTGCCAGCATGGCATACACAGCTTTTGCATCTTTCTTCACTTTGTCACTTAGATCGGTACCGTCTATGATCCCGTTGATATCCGATATTCCCGTATGGTGATGTCCGTGATGGTGATGCTCCTCATGGACGTGATCGTTTTCTCCGAGAGATAGCTCTTCATCACCATATACAGTCACCTTCATGTGGGTGCCTTTGACTCCGCTTTTTACGGTCTCTTCTGCCTCGATGTGAACACCAGGCAGACCCAGCGAGTTCATTTTTTCAAGGAAACCCTGTTTGTTCGGTATGATCTCCCAGAGAGCTGACATGAGCATATCGCCTGCAGCTCCCATGCTGCATTCAAGGTAAAGAGTTTTCATGATATGACCTCACTTAACTGTCATAGGAGAAAGCTTGGCTTTTTCCAATGCAAGTACTACGACGGGTATAAGGAAAATGTGTATGAGAGCTCCGAGGGCTGTCGACACGAAATATGACGTGAAAAAGGCAGCGAAAGTGAACGGCGTTTTGCTCCCTATTACGCCCAATGAAAGGAACAAAGCTTTTGCAGCACCTCCCACGAACCTTCCGATTATCATTGATGTGATGAGTGCGAAAAGAATGCCCCCTAAATGTTTCCCGTTCTTGGAGCGATTCAGAAAAGCGGAATACAGGAGACCTGTAAAGGTCCCGTAAGCCGCCAGTTCAAAAGCCATGGGAAGCGCAGAAGTCGGGAAAACCGGTATCCCGAAGAGCAGGCCTCTTAGGAGCGGAAGTATCGCTCCCAAGGCGAGGCCCCATTTCCATCCGCAGCAAAGTCCGCAGATCAGCACCGGGATATGCAGAGGCGAGATGATCTTTGCTATAGCCTGTATATTGCCTGTGATGAACGGAAGTATGATTCCTACAGCCAAAAGCATCGCGGCTATGACCATGGAGTATGTTTTCTGTTTTGAACTTTGCTTCATATCTTCTTGTTCCTGCCCCAGAATACGTTGTAAAGATCAGGCTTCCATTCCGGAGCTATATCCTTTACTGCATCCTTAGCACTTATGACTGCGTCATCGTTGTCTATATCTATCAGCGTATATCTGTCATTGCCCATACCAAGTTCTTTCATATAACTGAGTTGACGAAGACCGTGGCGGGTTTCAACCCTTTCGATCATTGCCTTTCCTCCGCCTTCAGGCAAATTATAGATAAGGTCGATGCATGCATTGTCAAGGGCAAGAATATCAAGAGATGCAAGTATACCTACATCCGGAGTGACTACAGGCTCAGCCATGGGGCCTTCACAATCACAGGATACCGACATATTGCGCATGGTGTTTACGAAGCATATATGACCGGTAAAATGATCTACGACGGATTTCGTGCTCTCCGTCATCCTTTCCATGAACTCTTCTTCAGTTATGCCCCACATATCATCAGTGCCTTCGGGGGTATGTATCTCCTTTTTCCCTATACGTCCGTCGGCACATCCTATACCTATGTTCTTGTTACTTCCGCCGAAACCACCCATTGTATGTCCTTTGAAGTGAGTGAGCACCAAAAGGGAATCATAACCCAAAAGGCCCTTCCCCACGTGCATTTCACTGAACCACTTACCGCCTTTTACAGGGAGCGCAGCCACACCGAATTCGTCCGTGATGTTGACAGGGCAGAAAGTCCATCCGTTGGTCTCAAGAGTCTTCCTGTGCTCCTCCGTCGTATAACGGCTGCCTTCATAATATGTGTTTGTCTCAACTATCTCGGCATCCGGAAGTCTTGAAGAAATCAGTTCTTTTACCCAAGGCCTCGGAATGATGTTGGGGCCTTCCGCTTCTCCTGTATGGAGCTTTATTGCAACTTTGCCTTCAAGCACCGCACTTACACGGTCGAAGATCTTTTTCATACCTTCCTCGGAAAGATCCCTTGTGAAAAACACAACCGATTCTTTCCCCGTACGTTCACTGTATGGAACATATTTATTACCGTCTTTTCCTGGCATTACTTTTTCTTTCATGGGCATCCTCCTTTGTAAACATATGCTATTTCAAATTTATCTGACTTTCAGATCTACCGAAATATTCTTCAGCACAGTAAGTTCATCCGGTCTCACTTCACATTCATAAGCGATAACATTCACACCCTTTTCTGCAGCTTTCCTGAGTGCTTCACCGAAAGCCGGATGTGTCACATCATTTGGCCTTATATATTTCATTCCTTTCATCTGTACGATGAAAAGCAATGTCGCGCTGTATCCCTCTCCCCCGGCTGAGATCAATTCTTCTATGTGTTTGACACCCCTTTCCGTAGGAGCATCCGGGAATGAAGCAACACCCTCATTTTCAAGGGTACATCCTTTGACTTCGATAAAGCCGCTTCGGCCGTCATTGTCCTGAATATAGAAATCGAACCTGGAATTTCCGAAGGTGGATTCGGGCTTTATTACAGCCAGTTCTGACATGCCCGGGATCCTTATCCTTCCGTCAGCCAGAGCTTCCGCAGCCGCTTTATTTGGCGACTGGGAATCCATGTTTATAAGGAGGATCCCTGAAGGAGTATCCTTCTCCACCGTTATTAGGGAATACCTGTACTTACGTTTACCCATGGAATCTTTATGATCCTCAAGATATACCGTGCATCCCGGCAAGAGCAGTTCTCTGCACCTTCCGGTATTTTTTACGTGGGCAGTCTGCTCTTTTCCCTCAACCATGACCTTTGCAACGAATCTGTTTGGTCTTGAAAGAAATGTTCCTTTTTCGACTATTTTATATTTCATTACCTTTTATTATATCAATTTTTTCCTTTTCACACACTAGCAAAAGGGGGTTATATACAATTGATCATCCTTTATTTATTAGCACCTGCATCGCTTAACGTGAGCTTATGTGCCCTGCTTAGGTTTGTCTTGATGCTTTTCCCATTTGTTATGAACACTATGTCTCCGGATCTCCATGTCCCGTATACGTTTCTGTATTTGGTGTATCTAAGCGCATTATACAGAACGCTTCTGTGAGGATGGTAGTTGTCATTGCCCCTGGCGCAGCTGATCACAAAATAATCGGGAGTCCACTCTTTTAGCAGACTGTTTGAAGAATTGCTCCCGTGGTGTCCCGCTACCACGACACTTGGGTCCAGTTTATACGGCAGAAGCCTTTCCTCCATATCACTTTCGAGATCTCCCGTATTAATAAAGGAAATATCATCGTACCTGAGGTATGTTACTACGGAATTGTTGTTTGAATTCTCATTCCCGTCCTCAATATCATATATATCCAGGGACGCGCCGCATGGAAATTCAATGGTCAAATCCACATCTTCTTCAAAGGTCCCACCGTCTGTGGATACAGCGTTTGTGAAATACCAGAAATAGCCCTGCTCCTCAGCAAGATCTCCGTATATAGTATGAGCCACATCAAAATTCTCGTATATATACTGTAGCCCGCCCACATGATCCTCGTGGCAATGGGTGGCTATCACGTAATCGACTACACCGTCGCTTACATATGGCCTTATTTTTTCAGCAAGATCTATCCCTCCCAGGTACGTTCCCCCGTCTATGACTATCTGCATGTCACCGGAACTTATCAAAGCAGCTGATCCCTGTCCCACGTCAAAGACTATATATACAAGTTCATCATCTTCAAGTTCTACTGCAGTATACGAAGGGATTCCAGAGTCCCTGTTCATCCACCTGATAAACAGAAACACTGCAAAAAGAAGCACAGCCGCAAGAACTGCAGCCAGGATCATTTCCGATTTTTTAAGTTTTCTTCTTTGTTTCTTCGTAGCTGTTACCCTCTGAACTCCAATGTTTGCACGTAATTATGATAACAAAAAAGAGCTTCGCAGAATATTCCTTTCTGTGAATATCTTTCCGCCGGCTTTAATGTTTTCTGCTTCCTTTTCAATGAATAAAGTATATAATATGAAAGGATATACCTATTTACATACTAGGCGAAATCTAAAAAATCATAACACAAGGAGCAAAAATGAACAAGCAAGGCAAAATAATAGCCGTATGTATAAGCGAAAAAAAAGGTCAGCAGAAGCATCCTGTAGATAAAGTCCGGCTCCTTCCCCGTCAAGGTATCGAAGGTGATGCCCATGCCGGTGACTGGCACAGACAGGTAAGCCTGCTTTCAAAGGAAAGCGTAGATCTTATGCAGGCAAGAGTCACCATAAAACTGTTTCCCGGAGCTTTTGCAGAAAACATACTTTGCGAAGGTCTGGAGCTCGCAAAGCTTCCGGTGGGGACAAGATTGAAGATAGGAAGCGCCCTATGCGAAGTCATCCAGATAGGTAAGGAATGCCATTCAGACTGTGCCATAAGAAAGCAGGCGGGAGACTGCGTAATGCCAAGGGAAGGCATATTCGTAAAAGTTCTGGAAGAAGGAGAAGCAAAATCAGGAGATCCGATCATCATAGAATAGTGTGTTTTGAAGACAAAAAAGCGGGTAACGAACTTATCGTTATCCGCATTTTTCTTTTGGTCGAAATGACTGGATTTGAGCCAGCGGCCTATGACCTGTATTTAATAAATCATTTACTTATATACACTTCCACGTCAGCAGTTTTGCTTGCAAGACCCTTCTCATCATCTGATGCAAGCCTGTATCCGCTGACCTCTATATATTCCATATAATATTTGATATCAGGATGAGATTCGCTGTCAGGGATATCAACGTCGAATGCGAGGAATTCGAATACATAAGCTTTACCCTCTTCAAGTTTTCCGCTCATATCTTCACTGAAGAAAAGAAGGAAAGGCCTGTCCTGGAAAAAGTGTACAACGGCAACGGTATTGCCGGGCCTTGCGTAGTAATCAGGTATAAGCATTTCTACTGACGCTGTAAACTCGCCTGAGAATTTTGCTTTCTTCACTCCCGTATTTGCCTTCAGTCCCTCTTTATACCCTGCATCATAGCCCTCTTCATAGGCGGCACTGTATGAGCCGGATCCGCCATTACCTCCGCAGCCCGCAAGAGAAAAAACCAGGATAAAACATAGAACTAATGATATGATCTTCTTCATCTTTACATCCTCCTTATTTTGCTTATATATACTATATATAAATCATTTGCAAACTTCCCGTCAAACAAATTGGATGCATGAGGAATAAAAAAGACGGGTAATTACCCGTCTATTATTGTTGGTCGGAGTGACTGGACTTGAACCAGCGGCCTTTTGACCCCCAGTCAAAC
>CAYUGP010000017.1:0-15195 GCA_964444315.1 uncultured Oscillospiraceae bacterium
AGATGACCTGCATGTCGTTGGGCGTGAAGAAGGTCATGATGACGACACCGAGGAGGTAGATGCGGGACTGCTGGAAATGATGGCTACCAGCATGCCGACTTCCATGCCTATGGTGTTGATGATGAGGAAGGGCTTTCTTCCTATCTTGTCCGCCAGGGATTTATAGAAAGGCGAGATCAGATAGATAAGGTAGCATCCCGTAGTGACCAGTCCGAAAGTCCCTGCCGCCCTGTCATATTCCGGAGTACCGAAAGTCGTGTTGAACAGGTCGCAGATAGTGAAGGAGTCCACTGCGCCTCTTACGCTTGAGGTAAGCTCATCTACGATGTATACGATCGTCAGTACGACTACCAGTATAGCGAAGTAATTTTTGTGCTTGTGGAAAGCGTCGGCTTTCTCCAGCCTGACGATCTCCCTTTGTTCTTTCTCTGCTTTTGTCATAAAACCAGCTCCTTGGAAATATTTTTATCATTAAAGCGCTGCGCGCTTTCTGATCAGCTCAAAGTCAGTCTCCTGCAGGCTTCTCCCAGATCCTTAAGGGTGCTGCACGAAAGCATGGTGCACTTCTGCGACAATGCCAGTATGGAAGATGAATACCTCCACTTGTGTTCAGGTATTGGATTGAGGCAGTACACTTTTCCTGCCCTGCTCCTCGCTCTGTCCAGTTCCCTGCAGGCTCCGCCTATGTCTATGCTCTTTCCGTCAGACACTATTATCAGCACCGTGGAAGGCGAAAGAGCGGAAGGCCTTTCATCGTTTATCTTCTTAAGAGCGGCTCCAAGGTCCGTACCTCTTCCGTAGACCCCGGAATCCCTTACGTAATCCCTGAAGGAATCCAGATTGCGGAGATGATAGGCATCTGCCTCCTTCATCTCTTCAGAAAACAGCATGACTCTGGAACTGTCAGAGGCCTCATTGAGTGCCTGGATGAAACGGAGAGCGAATTCCGAAAACTGTACCATGGAAGCGGATACATCGCAGAGCATGATGAGCTGTTTCTTCCTCTTCCGCTTTGGTTTGTATGCAAGCTTATAAAGGCTGCCGCCTGTTTCAAGGCTCTTCCTTATGGTCCTTCTGAAATCGAGGATACCGCTTTTTTTAGCGCCCTTTCTTCTTTTTGCCAGCTCCCCGCTGATTCTTGAAGACAGGTCCTGCATGTACTTGACGGCTTTCGGGATCTCATTGTCCTGGAACTCGGATATATCCTTGAACAGTATACCTATCTCAGGATCTATGGCCTCCGCGCCAAGAGCAGCGTCTTCCATCTTTATCTGCTGCTCCAGTATATATTTCATGAAGACCGAGCGTATGAAGTCGGAATAAAGAGGAGCACTCCTGTCGGTGGTGCCCTTCATCCTTTTTTTGAGCTCCTCCAGCCTTCTTTTCTCTTCCTGCGAAAGCTGTGAATAGGCTTCCTTCTGAGCCTCGGAATAAAGGACGTTGGGAGTCTGCTCCGCAAGAGTCCTTTCAGCCTCTTCAAGAGCCTTTCTTCTCTCAAGTTCCTCCTGCTGATGCTTTTTGTCTATAGCCCTGATCGCCTCTTCGCTCAAGAAAAAGCTGTCGAAGACTCTGTCGAACTTGAGCTGTTCTTCCCTCGACTTCGCATAAACCGTGCGGAGGGCGGTCTTGACCGTTTCCCTGTCGCTCATATCAAGAGACAGGAGTATGGAGCATGCATCAGCATTCTCCGCAGGGCTTACTTCCATTCCCTGCTGCCTTAAAAGCCTTCCGAAAAGCGTAAGTTTTTCAAGATAGACTTCCGTATCAAGCATGGTGATGTCCGCAGTGTTCTCCGTGTTTTTTGAATTCTTCGCAGTCTTCCGAGTGGAGATGCCCGTCGCGGTATCCGTCATGGTCGCATCCGCATTCTCCGCCTTCTTCGTGGCTGCATCCTTCATGACGGCGCCTGTATTCTTCGGTCTCCTCGGGCTCAGCAAGGGCGCTGTCCAAAGCTTCTGTAAACGTGGCTATATCCTCGTTGTTTTTGAGGACGAATCCGACCGTCGATTTCATAAGTTCGGGTGTGAGTTCTCTGACTCCGAGAGCGTTGAGAGCCTCCGCCCAGTCCAAAGATTCGGCAACGGAAGGCTTCTTGAGTATTGCCTCGTTTTCTCTTAAGTCATGTACGGCCTGAACTATCTGAACGCAGAGCCTGTCATCCACATGAGGAACGCGGCTTCTCAGTATCTCGAGTTCTTTCTCCATGGACGGATACTCTATATACAGATATGCGCAGCGCCTTCTGAGAGCATCGGAGATAGGCCTTGCCCTGTTGGATGTAAGGACTACGAAGGGTTTGCTCTTCGCCTTGATCGTGCCCACCTCAGGTACCGACACCTGGAAGTCAGAAAGAAGTTCCAGCAGGAATGCTTCGAACTCTTCATCTGACTTATCTATCTCATCTATGAGCAGTACTACAGGTTCTTCGGACCTTATGGACTGGAGCAGCGGCCTTTCCAGAAGATACTCGTCGCTGAACAAAGACTTGGTCAGCACGTCCTCGTCGGTCTTTCCCATATCGATCTGTATGGAAAGAAGCTGCTTTTGGTAGTTCCACTCATAAAGGGTCTTGCTCTCGTCGAGCCCTTCATAGCACTGCATGCGTATGAGCTTTCTCCCAAGAGCCGCTGCTACGACCTTTGCAACTTCCGTTTTGCCTACACCTGCCTCGCCTTCTATGAGGAGAGGTCTGTCAAGATTTATTGCAACAAAAAGCGTGGTGATGAGATTGTCATCATACACGTATTTTGCTTCGTCCATTTTCTGTTTAAGCGTTTCTAAATCGATCAATTAAAGATCCTCCCTTTTTTATTTCAACGGAATCTCCAGAAGCGTATCTTTATAAGTGACTGTGAGATGATCTCCAGTCCTGGAAATGCCGAAATATTCACAGCTGAAAGGAAGCGAAAATCTTCCGCAATCCGCCTCGCTGTCTATGCATTCGAGCGCGCTGTCTATATGAAGCTCCCTTTCCTTTCCGTCGGGACCCAGGCGTTTATAGTCGTAGAGCCTGTAGGTCGTCTTGCTGTTCTGCTGCACTTCGATCAGCTTTATACCTGCGCCTATGGCGTGGACGGTACCTGCGGGAATGAATATGAAATCGCCGGGATGCACGCATACTTTGGTCAGATGGCTCTCAATGGATCCGTCTTCCAGACATCTGCGCAGTTCATCTTCAGAAAGGCCTTTTTCCATGCCGCAGTAAAGAAAGGCACCATCCTCGCACTCCGTTATATACCAGCACTCCGTCTTTCCGTTTTCAAGACCGTGAGCCTTGGCATAAACGTCGTCAGGATGTACCTGTACAGACAGTTTATCTCTTGCGTCTATCCTTTTTATGAGGAGGTGTTCATCCTCATAGATCCAATCTTCAGTTCCCCAGATATATTCGTGTAACATCGTAAAAAAGGCGGAGTCTTAAGGCTCCGCCCTGATAAAAACTACATGTAATCTTCTTCTTCCGGATCTCGTGCGACCACACATGCGGCAACCGATATGGCGGTTGAGACGCTGGACACCGCAGTGATCAGCGCGGACTCTATCACAGCCATGGAATCGATCACTCCGCCCTTCCTCAAATCTTCAAGCTTTTCAGTGAGAACATTGAGGCCCGTATACTTATCATCAGCAGCAAGAAGCTTCTCGACCGTGCTCTTCCCGTCTATTCCTGCATTCTCTGCGATCTGGAAAGCGGGCTTCGTGAGAGCGTCTGCAAGGATCTGCGCTCCAAGCTTCTCATCTCCCGAAAGGGTCTGAGCGAATTCCTTCACGGCAGGAACAGCCAGGATGAAACCTTTGCCTCCTCCCGGAAGGAAGCCCGCCTTTAGAGCGCTGTAGGTATTGTGGATAGCATTATCCACGAGATACTTGCGCTCGAACATCTCCATCTCCATGACGCCGCCCACCTTCACCTCTGCAGTATCTGCAGCCAGAGGTGTGAGCATCTGCTCTATACGGTAACGTTCGTCTTCATTCTTTATGTGCTCAAGATCCCTGTACAGTTCTTTTCTTCTGGCCTCGACAATGGGGTCATCGGGGTTCGGGATCCCCTGGATCACCACGTTCTTCTTGTTCATGACCACTTTGCCCGCATGACCCAGGTCATCCAGAGTCATGTCAGTCTGTATATCCTGCATCATCTCATCGAAGACCGTTGCACCGAACATGATGCCGAAGTACTTCATGTTGGAGTTTCTGACATCGCCGTATCCCGGTGCCTGCACAGCCAAAACGTCAAGGCCTGCCTTGTCTCTCAGATAGTGGAGAGTGCTTGCCACGTCGTCTTTTACTTCCCTTGCGATGATCAGTATGGACTTGTTCTTATCCCTGACCTGCTGAAGTATGGGCGCAAGGTCCTCGAACTTGTTGATTATCCTGTTTACGAGGAGTATATACGGATCTTCCAGAACAATGCTCTCCTCCTCGAAATGTCCGAGGAAGCCCTTTTCCCATCTCATACCCTTGAAGTATGTGATGTGGGTCTCCGCCATCTGGGAGTCCTCTACGGTCACGTAGCCGTCAGGACCGATGTGGTCGTAAACTTCAGTTACGATATCCGCTATATCTTCTCTGCCTCCTGCAGCACATTTGGCCAGAGCCTTTATGTCGTCGTTTCCCTCTACCTTATCTGCACTGTCCCTGAAGACTTTGAGGGCAACTTCAGACGCTTTCCTTATTCCTCTCATCATGGCCATGGCATCAGCTCCTGCCGCATCCATGTGAACGGCGTCGTTCCACATGCTCTGCACCAGGACAGCCGTGGCGACGGAGCCGTCTCCGCCGGTCCAGAAGGCCTTTTCCATGGCCTGCTTCACCACGTCGACGCCCACCATGACAGCTTTGTCTTCAAAGTTGATGTGCTTGACTATCTCACGTCCGCTGTTGATGATGTACGGAACATCCATCTTCGGATCGAATGCTATATTCCTGCCAAGGGGGCCTATGGTTGCTTTGACAGCATTGGCGGCATTATCTATGCCGCTTCCGATCTTGCTGTATACTTCCGGTGAAAGAATGATCAATTCAATATACCTTCCTTTTTCTCTACCTTAAGCCGGCATGCATCATGCACCCAGCAATCGCTTATTATATCACAACATACGGTCAGATGCCAACAAAGAGCACTCCCGTCATCTGTATCTGTCTATTTCTCTGAGCAGAGCTTCTCTGCTTTCCTCGAACTTGGTCCTCATATCGGCGCCTAGCTTGGAGTTGGCGTATTTTATCCTTTCGAAGGTCTTGGCTACCGTGTTCTCGATACCGTCTATGGTGGAGAGTATCTCCCTGACGTTGTTCTTGGCCTGTTCGTATACGCGGTTCCTTCTGTCCTGGATCTGCAGTATGTTCTTTATGGCGTCGGCAGAAGCCTGGAAGAACTGGTCGCTCACGGCCTCTCTTTTTTCATATCCTCCGGCCATGTACCTGTCGAGGACTATGTGATAGCGCTCATATGCAGCCTTTACGGAATCCTCCCAGGAAAGGTAGAGCTGATCCTGAGCGTTCCGGCCCACTTTTTCCATAAGCTGAATATCACTTCCAAGCTTTTTGAGCAGAGTGAACATGGATTCGCTGTTCTCATCTATCCAGAATGAATTCTCATAGTCTTCAGTGTCTTCCGAGGCGCAGCTTCCCCTTACCAGCACACTGGGAAGGGCACATGCCGCAGCTTCCCTTACGACGAGACCGTTGGTATCGAAAGTTGACGGGAACAGGAACAGATCCGCTCTGCAGTACCAGGCTCTCAAAGCCTGCCTGTCTCCTATGGAATCAACGAAAAAGACCTTATCATCAAGCTTGAGGCTCTGGGAATAGAGCATTATCTCATCCTTATCCCCTCCGCCGCCTATGAAGACCATGCGGAAATCCTGGCCGCTGCCTTTGAGCTTTTCAAGGGCATCGAGGGTGATGCGGACTCCCTTGTACCACATCATGCGCCCGACAAAAAGATAGACCGGAACTCCTTCGGGAAGGTCAAGGCCCTCAGTGACAGACTGTATGTATTCGTCGTTCACCCTGCCTTTGGGGAAATCGACGCCATTGTGCATTACAACGTAATCACCTTCATAGCCAAGAGACTGAAGATTTTTTCCTGCACCTTCGCTGACTGCCCATACTTCATCACTCGCCTCCACATTATCAACGAGCATTTTTGTGGCACCTTCCTGGAGAAGCCTGCCCCTGATGGAATTGTGTATATCTATATCGAATTTCGTGTGATACGTGAAGATTAGAGGCTTGTCGATGGCATCTCTGAGGACCCTTCCAAGCATGGAGGAAGCCACCGGGCAGTGGGAGTGGATTATATCGAAATCCATTGATGTTAAAGTCCCGATGGTATCGGACGAAAAAGGTACCCCTGCCCTGTATCCCACAAGGGGCGTCGTATCTATACTGGGGAATCGTACCACGGGGAAATCGAATTCACTGTCATCGGAATCCGGGTAGTAAGGAGTAGCCACGGCGGCTTTTCCCAGACCTGAATTGATGATCTTAGCGTAATTTGTAACGGTGTTCGCCACCCCATCTATGAGGGGCGGAAATGAGTCATTGATAAGACAAACATTGAGTTTTTTATTCATAGCCTGTGTATTATACCACAAAATACACAGTTGCGGCATGTCAGCCGTAAAGGATAAACAAACTCTCCTGCTGCCGTATGAAAAAAGAAATATATATGAAATTTATAAGGACAAGCATGCAGTTGATAACGACCGGGATGTATATAAGATCTGACAGTATCTCGTTTTTTCTTTTGTCCGCTGTGATCCTCTTTTCCCTGAGAAGGGACTGGTAAACACTGACCGTTTCCAGTATATCTTCAGGGTCTATATCATCCCAGCCTGAAAGGAGCCTGGCAATGCCGGAAGAGATCTCAAGAGAGACAGCTGACGTGAAAACTTCTTCGGCCTCATCCTTTTCTCCCATACTGAGATGCCTTGCCATTTCCTCATAGACCGTCTTTAGTTTTTCCGAAATGCCCGCCAGCTCCGTAAGCAGCTGCTGGGCGCTGAGGCCCCGGGAACGGCCCAGTATGGCAGTGTTCCTGATGTATCCCAAAGCATCGGATATCTCATCCGCAGCAGCATTTCCCTGAAAAAACGATCTGAGTTTCAGAAACGCTGTTTTTGCTATCCTGCGCTTTCCGGCCACATTTTTCCGGGGTTTGAGCATGATCGCCCCGGTCCAGAATATGAAAAGAAACAGATAAGCCATAGCTGTCATAAGTCTGCTGAGCTTCCGTTGACCGCGGAAATGAGCAGGCAGTTTATGAAAAACAAAAGGCAGGCAGCAAGAAAAAGCATCAGCCCCGTCCTGTCAAGGAACTGATTGCGTATGATCTCCTCAAAGCTAAGACCGAGTACTCTCACAGACATGAAAAGGGTGGCAGCGTACATGAAAGGGACCATGAATACGGTCATCCTCGACGCTTCCTGGTTGAGCCTTTTCTTCTCTTCACCGTCTTTCCTCTTGAGCTTGATCCTCTCGCATATATCAAGAAGCGTCTCCTGTATATCAACGCCGTCATATGCCGATACGAAAGCATTCCCCATGTTTTTTGCCCAGCTGCTCCCTATGGCTCCCGCAAAATCAGAGCAGGCATTCTTCACGGCTTTTCTGTCCCCGGCAGCCCTGAGCCTCAGAAGAAGCCTGCCAGCCTGACGCCCGCATTCCGGATATTCACAGGAAGCAGCCACAGTCCTCTCAAGAGCCGTAAGTATATTCTTATCGCCCATCATATATTGCCTGTAGATCTCATTTGCAAAAGGCAGACCCTCCCTGCCGCTTCTGTTCCTCTGGTTTTGGTTTTTGCTTACAAGAGATACTAACGGAACAGAAGCAACAAGAAGAGCCATAATCAAAGAGAAAAAGATCCCGAAGTGTAAAAAGGTATATATGAAGCTGACTGCGAAAAGGAGCAGGCAGAAAAATCCGAGGTACTTGCCCTTGTTTTCCTTCCCAAAAGCCATAAAGAAGAGCGCATCAAGTTTTGCCTCTATAAATCCCGGATCCCTCTGCTTCATGCTCATGAGCCTTCTTCTTAGGGTAAGCCTTCCCTTTATATATGCAAGCACATCGGACAGAAGCAGCACAAGGCCCGTGAAATACGCTATGTATATGATCATGCTTACCGCAAACACGCCCGCTTTCATTTCACGCTCCCCGCTTCGGCCAGCATCCTCAGTTCATTTTCAAAACGGCAGAACAGCTCCGGATCCGATTCAAGACCGTATGCTTTCTTATCATTTCCTATTTCATTTTTAAAGGTCCAGCTTTCCGAAGCAAAGTCATAGGCGCAGATCTGCTCGACATGAAAAGTGCCCATTTCATCGCAGCACATCTGATAAATGCCCTTCAACCTTTTTTTGCTTTTGTCGGAAAGCTGGACAAAGTGAAACAGATAGTCAAAGGCGGAAGCGACCATTTGCATGGTCAAAGGAAGGTCACCGCCCGTAGTTTTGACTATTTCTGTTGCAGTCTCCAGAGGAAAACGCCTGGGATCTCTTGAATGAAAAGTCATCTTCATCCTCTTGGTCCCCTTGCATGCTATCTTCACTGCGGTGTCGAGAGCCGTTCCGTCCCTTGCTTCCGCAAGGATGAAATAGTCGGCATCGCTGCGAAGGAGATTTTTCGATATGTTAAGGAGTTCGTCTCCGTTGGCGATAAGCTGTATTATCGGGGCTTTAGGCAATATTTCGTGCATGGGGATCTCAGGATCCGTTTCAACGAGAACACCTTCAAGGGTAGGGTCTTCGTAGCTTTGCCAGGTCGCCAGAAAAGTGGTCTTTGCAGTCCTCACTGCACCCATGAACACCACGTTGTATCCTATGCCTGCCATGGCTTTGAAAAGAGGTATGGCGGCATGGGGTATGGTACCCCGCTTTGCCTGTTCCTCGAAGCTTAAAGAAGGTATGAGGTAGCGTCTGAACACCAAGGCGGACTGTCCGCTTTTCGCCATAGGCTCAGTATATACGGTAACCCTCGTCCCGTCCAGAAGATATACCTCATAGTATTCACTGCCGTAGCGCTTCCCGGGAGTCAGCAGAAGGAAAGCTCTTATGAGCTGGCTTTTTCTGCTTTCCGAGATCGTCTGCTTCTTGAGGACCATGCGCCCTTCTTCCATGAAATATATGCGCTGCCCGATGATCTTGGCGCTGCTGCTGCCCGCATAGGCTCCGGAAAACCATTCGGATATGCCTGCAAGTCCCCAGTTTTCCTGGTATACGGCATCCGTAAGGTCCGAATACCAGCACGGGAATACCGTTGCTTTTGCGTCAGCTTCAGATATGAGCCGCTCTATTTTTTCCAGGAAAAATCTCTTTTCCTTCTCATAACCTATTATAGCCTTTTTTTGTATCTCCAGCATAGCAGATGATTGGCCGCTGCTTTCCCAGTCCCTGTAAAACTTCTCCTTTATCTCAGCGCACAGCTGATAAAACGCCTCGCAGCTGTCTTCCGGAGATGCTTTCACCTCTTCTCTGCTGATGTATTCGTTGAAGTCAAATTCCATATCGCTAAAAAACTTCTTTCGACAGTTTCTCTATATCAGCCGTATATTTTCTGCCCCTGAAATACATGAGCGGTCTTCTGTTGAACTCCGCCCTCTCCCCGTCAGGGGAACAGGAGACTGTGAAGATGCGGTCCTTTTCCATATGCAGCCGCCTTGCCATATATCCCGTATCGCAGGCCTGGTCATCCCTGTATTTGCAGCAGACGATCCCGTCTTTGCAAAGCCCGAGTTTTCCCAGAAGAGCTTTCAGTTTCTCATATTTTCTCAAAGCCTTCTCTCCCTGGCTAAGTACCGCAAAACTCCTGTCAGATACCGTAAGTGCTCCGAGGCACAAGCCGTGAGAAATGTCCGACCCGCAGTCGCACAGGACGAAGTCGTAATATGCCGATATATCTGTAAGAAATCCGCCCACCATCTCCGGATGGTAGAGGCTTCCGCTCGAAAGCATGCCGGCACCTCCTATGAGCCCGAAACCGTACTTTAAAGCAGCATCTCCGGCTATCTCTTCCGCATCCCACAGCCTTTCACAAAGATACGGCTTTATCTCTCCCATTGAGACCCCTATATCCTGGATATAGTCATCACCAAAGTCCTCCTCAGCGTGCACTAGCAGGACTCTGTACCTGGGTTGCCTTTCGGAAAGATGCAGGGCAAGGGACAGCACTGTCTGGCTGGTCCCGCATTTGCTGTCCGCACCGAAAAAAGAAACTATGCTTCCCATCAGTCCGTGACCAGAAGAAGTTTAGCATCCTTGTTTTTCTCAAGCTCCGAGACCATTGCGAAATATGACTCGAGTTCGCAGCGTATCATGACTGAAGTTTCGCCTGCATTGCTTACGTCATAATTCCCCGCATATTTACCGGAGGGCACGTAGTATATCGAGACTCCCGTACCGGCGCTCACGTCTGCACTGCCTTCGAATATCCAGCTCCTCGGTATGGAAAGGGTTCGCATACCGTCGTCTTCCTCCTCTTTTGCATCCTCAAAGGCACCGTAAAATACCACGGAGTTTGCCTTCAGGGGAAAAACGCAGCTCTTGCCGTAAAGCGTCTCTGCATTTTCTGGAGTCAGGAATCCTGCGACCAGGCTTTCCGATGACACCGATATCTCCTTGAAACTGTCTCTGCCGGCTGTGTCACCTTCAGATATATCCACCGCTGCCGCAAGGACTTTAGTGAATATCATCTTCTCCCTTACTTTGGTCTCCCAAAAGTACATCCCCACTATGCTCAGGATCATGAGTATGAGTCCTATCACGCTTTTGAGCTTCATTTCCATTAATTTCCTTTCGCATACAGATTGTATCAGGCGGGGATTTAAATGTCAATATTTACCTGGTATATTTTGCCATATTTTGAGTATAAAAAATACCCGGCTCAATAAGCCGGGTGATATATCATCATACAGGAATTACTTTTCTACGATCTCGAGAAGTTCCATCGGGCAAGCCTTTACGCACTTTGCGCAAGCTATGCACTTGGTGGCAGCAGGTGCTTCTTCGTCGAGTACCATGACTCCGAACGGGCAGGCCTCTACGCACTTACCGCACTTGATGCACTTTTTCTTGTCGACTGTGTATACGCCGTTGGGCAACTGCTTGATAGCTTCCTGCTCGCAGGCCTTTGCGCACTTACCGCACTGTATACATACGTTGGGTTTGGGACTTCCGTCTTTTCCCATAACGATCTGAATGCAGGATTTGAACGGATTCTCTTCTTTATAGTAGGTTGCGGAGCACACGTTCACGCATGCGAGACATGCCTGGCATTCGATTCCCTTTTTTACTGATAACTTCTTCATAGATCCCTCCTGAGCTGTGTGTTTGACTTCGTTTAGTTTATCACATTATCCTCTAAAAGCAACACTATCTTTTCGTCACTTTTTTGTAATTTCATCTAAAGGACCTGAAAACCTTGCGCTGTCGCCGAGTTTGTTTCCTCTTCCCCTGTATCTGGAAGTTATTTCATCTATCCTGGCTCTTTCGGCAGACACGTCCATCTCCAGTTCCGATGCGGATATCCTTCTAGTGCCCCGTCTCAATGCCGACAGCTGGACGAGAGAATCCGAGGTAGCTACGGATATGCTGTAGCTGTTGCCAAGATCCTTTACGAGGCTTTCGATGTATGCATCGGCGCTTTGGGCTTCCTTTGTGAATACCACATTGATACCGTTTTGCTCGTATTTGCTTCCTTCGTTTCCTCTCACCTTGTATCCGTCGAATACCAGTATGAGTTCGCAGCCCCTGAGCGCCCTGTATCCGGAAAGTATCTCTATGAGTTTTTCCCTTGCGCTGCCTATATCCGAAGCCGCCAGATCCTTCAGCTCCTTCCAGGCAAAGATGATATTGTAGCCGTCCACAATGAGATACTCTTTCTTAAGAGCCCCCGTCTTCTGTTTGTATCCGGATTCGGGTTCATAGACCACGGTGGTGTACTTCGGCCTTTTTATGCTCCCGAACTCCCGCTGCATGATCTCTTCCAGCTCTTTTTCGTCGAAATCGTAATTGCCGGGCTTCAGCTTAGGCGCAGTTTCCTTAGGTATGCCTTCATCGAACCTGAGGCCGCTGTCCATATGCATGAAGTCTTCTACTTTATCCCAGCTGACGTATACTCCGCTACCGTGGGAGCAGAAGACGCTGGAGGATTGGTTATCGATATCCCTGTCCGGATCGTATCCGGAAAGCTGCACCACTTCCGCTGTATTGTGGCAGGGATAATACCCGTCATACCTGCAGGACATCCTGCCCTTTCCCTTCGTATATGACATGAGCTGAGTCTGATAGTTCTGCAGGCCTGCCACCGGGCAGATGCCCTTGAGAACGGTGCTTTCACCTTTTTGGACAGGAGACCCGAAACTTCCGCCCATGGCTTTTATATCCCCTATGAGCCTGCCCAGCTGATCCGAAGGCAGCTCTATGGAATAGCTGTAAAAGGGTTCCAGAAGCACGTTCTCGGCTTTCATGAGTCCCTGTCTTACAGCCCTCAGGGAAGCCTGCCTGAAATCTCCGCCCTCCGTATGCTTAAGGTGGGCTCTTCCTGCCACCAGCGTTATCTTTATATCCGTAAGCGGCGATCCGGTAAGAACTCCCACATGTTTGTATTCGGCAAGATTGTATAGGATGAGCCTCTGCCAGTTGCGGTCCAGGAGGTCTTCGCTGCAGACAGTCTCCAGTATCACCCCTGATCCCGCGGGAAGCGGCTCTAAAAGCAGGTGGACTTCTGCGTAATGACGAAGAGGCTCGAAATGTCCTACCCCCTCTACAGCGGATGCGATGGTCTCCTTGTATACAACTCTTCCTTCCTCTATGGACACATCCATGCCCAGGCGGTCTGAAATGATCTGGGTCAGTACCTCCGTCTGAACGCTGCCCATGAGACTTACGTGTATCTCCCTGAGACTGCCGTCCCACTCTATCCTGAGAAGAGGATCCTCTTCCGAAAGCACGGAAAGCTTCTTTAAAGCGGATATATCGTCAGTGCCGTCGAGCACTTTTATCCTGTAGGAAAGGACCGGTTCAAGGCTTGTCTTCAGGCTGTCTTCCTCAAAGCCCATGCCCTGGCCCGCAAAAGTCTTTTCAAGGCCCAGTACCGCGCATACGCAGCCGGGAAAGACCTCATCAGCGTTCTCATACTTTCCGCCGGAATAAAGCCTTATGCCAGTGATCTTTTCATCTCCGAGCATCTCCCTTACTTTCAAAGACCCTCCCGTTATCTTGAGCCAGGAAAGCCTGCTGTCCTTTTCATCTCTTGTTATCTTGAAGCACCTGGCCCCTAAATCCTCAGGATGATTCCCGGCGACCGTATACTTTCCGAGGCCCTCAAGAAACTCGTCTATACCCTCGAGCCTCAGTGCCGACCCTCTGAACACGGGTATGAGTTTTCTTTCGGAAATGAGCCTTGCGATGGTATCAGGGCTTACCGAACCCTTTTCTTCATACTCCTCCATGGCATAATCGCTGCACAGAGCCGCCTCTTCAGAAAAGGACGGACCGTACTCTATCCATGTATCGGGCATCTCGAAGGGAGAATGCTCGAGATCCGTCTTGTTAATGAACACGAAAGTGGGTATGCGGTGAGACTCAAGGAGCTCCATCAGAAGCTCCGTATGGGACTGGATGCCGTCAGGAGCCGATATGACGAGGACAGCGTAGTCGAGGACGCTCAAGGTCCTTTCCATCTCGGCGGAAAAGTCCACGTGGCCAGGAGTATCCTGAAGGAAGACCGTCTTATCACCAAGAGGGAATATGGCCTGCTTGGAAAAGATGGTTATACCTCTCTTCTTCTCGATCCTGTCCGTATCAAGAAAAGCGTCCCCGTTATCGACACGCCCGGGGGACTTCACCCGGCCTGTCCTGTAGAGGATCGCTTCGCTCAAAGTAGTCTTGCCCGCATCCACGTGAGCAAGGACTCCTATGCATATATTCTGTTGTCTATTAATATTGTTCAATCAGACAGACCGCAGTTTGCTTACCCTATAATGTCATTAATGAGGCCCTTGATGCGCTCTTTTTCATACAGATCCTTGTAATACGACGCTTCGTCCTGTATGAGAAGATCTATGGTCTTCATGCCTATGAGCTCCACCGGAGCCTTGTCGTCAGTCCATATATGATCTCCTCCCGAGACGGTAATGAGCCTTGACGACAATTTGTCCATCATGCGCTTAAGATCCGAAGGCATCGGATCTTTCAGGGCTTTTGAAAGTTTGGAGCCGGGATCCCCGTCCACAGCTGCGAACATTTCCCTGTTGGTGGTATACGGAACGTCGGCCACGCAGACATAAGGGAATACGGAAGCCACCGTGTCCGTAAGATAAAGCGCAGTATCGTCATCGCCTTCTTCACCGTGCATATTAAGGTTCACTATCATGATCCCGTCTTCGTTCAGGTGCTCTTTTACCAGGCTGAAGAACTCCACGGAGCTCATCTGGAACGGTATGGTTATGTCCTGATAGGCATCCACCATTATTATGTCGTACTTATCCTTCGATGCGTTCAGGAAAGCTCTTCCGTCATAGGTGGTGACAGGAATGCTTTCGGGAAGATTGAAGTACTCCCTTGCAAGAGCCGTGATCTTCTCATCTATCTCGACTCCCTCTATGTCAGCATCGGGGAAATACCTTTTGCACTGGAGAGCGAAAGTCCCGGTCCCCATGCCGAGGATCAGCACTTTGGGATCCTCCTTTCCGGCCATGACCGGAGCCCCGAGAGCGTAGTCGTAGTACATGCCTGTCAGCGTATCGTTTTTCATGTATACGGACTGTACACCTATCATGACATTGGTGGAGAGGATCACTTCCCTGTCGTCTTCGCTCACCTGAAGATAGTTGTATACCGACTCGCCTTCATAGGTGAGATCGTCTATCCAGAAGGCGAACTTGGCGTTCCAGCCGAAGATACAGGAGAAGATATACAAAACGGCGCAAACTAGAACTGCAGTCTTTTTTCCGCCGCTGAACACGAAATACAAAGCACCAAGGACAAGCAGTATCCCTGAAAAGATCAGGAATGTGACCGAAGTGCCCACTGCCGGTATGGTCACGAAAGTGGGAAGAAATGTACCTATGATGCTTCCCACCGTATTGCATGCCCCCAGGCGGCCTGCAACTCTTCCGCTCTCTTCCACATCAGACATGGTGAAACGTATGAGGGATGGAGTCACAGTTCCGAGAAGGAACAGAGGATACAC
>CAYUGP010000018.1:0-14885 GCA_964444315.1 uncultured Oscillospiraceae bacterium
AATATCAAGACTATGACCGTTTACGATTTTGACAACACCATATATGACGGCGATTCCACGGTCGACTTCTGCAAGTACTGCATGAACAGATACCCGAGGATTATTCCCCATGTTTTTCCCGTGGGGCTGATAGGTATAAGCATGTCCATAGGTCTCAGCACCAAGGACAGGTTCAAAGCCGTGCTCTACAAGTTCCTGAAGTGGATACCGGATATAGACGATGCCATCGCAGATTTCTGGCGCGGACACAGGAAGAACATACAGAAATGGTACAAAGACCAGTGCAGGGATACTGACGTGATCATATCCGCTTCGCCTGAGTTTCTTCTTGAGCCCATAGCCGAAGAACTGGGTGTTACTCTCATAGCGTCCATGGTGGATAAGAAGACCGGAAAACTCCTGGGCCCCAACAACAGCAATGAAGCCAAGGTCAAGAGATTTGCCGAGAAGTACGGAGGCGGTCTCGATGCCGGAGCTCCCGGGGCAGGCATCATCGATGAATTCTATTCGGATTCAGATGACGACCTGCCTATGGCAAGACTTGCCGAAAAGGCATTCAAAGTAAAGCACGGGCGAATCAGTCCATGGAGTGTGTAAAGGAGACGAAACTATGTCAATCGATATGAAAAAATATGTAGAACAGATAGAGAAAAAATTCCCGGAGCAGAGCGAGTTCATCCAGAGCGTAGACGATGTACTTTCAAGCCTCGGGCCGGTACTTGACAGACACCCCGAATGGGTCAAGGATAAGATAATCGAAAGACTCCTTGAACCTGAACACATGGTGTCATTCCGCGTGGTCTGGGAAGACGATAACGGGGAACCGCAGGTCAATATAGGATACAGGTGCCAGTTCAACGGAGCCCTCGGTCCTTACAAGGGCGGACTTCGCTTCGCACCAAACGTATATCCCGGACTCATCAAAGGATTGGCGTTCGAGCAGATCTTCAAGAATTCTCTTACGGGGCTTCCCATCGGCGGAGGTAAGGGAGGATCGGATTTCAATCCCAACGGAAAGTCGGATAAGGAAGTCATGCGTTTCTGCCAGGCTTTCATGGCTGAAGCCAATAAGCACATAGGCGCTGAGATAGACGTGCCCGCAGGTGATCAGGGCGTAGGCGGAAGAGAGATAGGTTATCTCTTCGGCCAGTACAGAAAGATCACCGGCAAATATGAGGCGGGAGTGCTTACGGGAAAAGGCGTTGAAACAGGAGGGCTTGCCGGCAGATCTGAAGCTACCGGCTACGGCATAGTTTTCTTCGTACAGAATATGCTCAAGTCCCAGGGAGACAGCCTTGAAGGCAAGACTGTCGTCATCTCAGGATTCGGAAACGTAGCCTGGGGCACGGCTCAGAAACTCGAGCAGGTAGGAGCCAAGCTCATTGCTTTCTCGGGACCTGACGGATACATACTCGATGAGAGCGGTATCACTGGTGAGAAGGTCGAATATATGCTCGAGCTCAGGGCAAGCGGAGAGGACATCTGCAGCCCCTATGCAAAGAAGTATCCGGAAGCCAAGTTCTTCCCCGGTGAAAAGCCCTGGGGAGTCAAGGCCGATATATATATCCCCTGCGCTACGCAGAACGACGTGCATCTTGAACATGCAAAGCAGATAGTTGCAAGCGGCTGCAAATACTACTGCGAAGGGGCAAACCTGCCTACAACGCCCGATGCACTTGAGTATCTCATGAAGCACGGAGTCATAGTAGGCCCTGCCAAGGCAGCCAATGCCGGCGGCGTAGCCTGTTCCGCCATAGAGATGAGCCAGAATGCTCAGCATGCGGTGTTCTCTAAGGAAGACGTATTCGCAAGGCTCGAGGAGATCATGAAGAACATACATGACTCATCGGCAGCTGCCGCTGAAGAATACGGTTACGGATATGATCTTGTCGCAGGAGCTAACATAGCCGGATTTATAAGAGTCGCTAAGGCCATGCAGGCCCAGGGCTGGATATAGGAGCCATAAATGAAAAAATACTTAAAAACCGCACTCATATTTCTGATGCTCATCTCCTTGACATTTGTTTTTGCTGCCTGCGGAGAGGAAGCGGAACCGGAACCCGAAAGACATTCAGGATGGCTGTCATCGGACGGTTCTCTTCTGCAGCTTTATCACGGTGAGGAGACCGTTACAAAGAATATCTTCGGAAAGGTCACCAGCAGAACTCTGGACCTTACGGAAGATATCAAGGTCCCGAGAGGCACGGA
The DNA here is from genome assembly GCA_964444315.1 of uncultured Oscillospiraceae bacterium. Lineage (GTDB taxonomy): Bacteria > Bacillota > Clostridia > Peptostreptococcales > Anaerovoracaceae > RUG13409. Next base: position 2,209 of record CAYUGP010000018.1, read on the forward strand.
AGTCATCCTCATCGATAAACCCGAGACCGATGAGGAAGGAAACGTCACTTACGAGAAACTCGCCATACTGACAGGAGAAACGGGAGAGGACGGGAAAGCGCTCGAGGAAATTTACTACATAGTTCCCGGATCCTTCGTTGACGACTACAGCAAGATCATAACGGAGACCGAAAAGTTTGTAAGGACATCGGCCACGGTGTACAAAAGCCCCGATGATGCCGGTATAGCCGGATGGGCGAGAAAGGGCACCAGGGTCGAGATCACAGGCTTTGACAAGTTCGCAAGTGAGGATCACGTTGCCGTCAACATGTACAAAGTCAGATACGACGGCGGCGAAGGATATATATTCGCCAAGTACCTTGTTGACACCCAGGAAGAGGCAAATGCCGTTTACGAGGGCATAGTCAACGGACAGAGTGTTGCAGAATGGCACAGGGATGCGGTATATCCGTACTTCGATCTTTACGGAGGAGATCCCAACCATCTCGACTATTATCCCGTAGAGAAGGTACGCTTCGAGGACAATCCTCTTTGTGAAGATGCAAGGACCATGCGTCTATCCATGTACTGCTCATCATATGCTGACGATTTCCTGGCCTGCGCCCAGACCGTCAAGGTCAATGCTGTATGCATAGACCTCTTCGATGGTATACTGGCGTATCCTTCAGACGTTGCGAAGGAGCTTTGCCCCTCTGCCTATGCCGAAGTATATGAGGACTGGCAGGGCTTTGAGAGCATGGTGCAGAAATTCAAGGATGCAGGCCTCTATACCATAGGCCGTATAGTCTGCTTCAAGGACGATCTCTATGCAAGGGATCATCCCGAAAACTGCTATTACGATTTTGACGGCGGCCTCTGGCCCAGCGCATACAACAGGAACGTTTGGGAGTATAAGGTCAGGCTTGCACTTGAAGCTATCGAGAAGTTCGGATTCGACGAGATACAGTTCGACTATGTCAGATTCGACGAGTTCGCCTGGTACAAGGATGAATACGGTGATAAAAACTATAACTCGACCTACGGCGAAGACAAGTGCGAAGCGGTACAGGGCTTCCTCTTCTATGCCTGCGATATGATACACAAAGAGCACGTGTACGTAAGCGTAGACGTATTCGGAGAAAGTTCCTACGGCTACGTGACATCCTACGGTCAGTACTGGCCGGCCATGTCCAATATCGTGGATGTAATCTCTTCGATGCCGTATACCGATCATTTCAGCTTCAATGATGAGGATTCCTATCTTTGGGAGAATCCTTACAATACCATATACAACTGGGCTGTAGGTGCGGCAAAGAGGCAGAAAACCATACCGACTCCTGCCATAGCACGTACATGGATCACTGCCTGGGATGTTCCGTACTGGAACCCGACGGTATACTGCGGCCCTGACTACCTTGCGGCTCAGGCCCAGGCTCTGTGGGATGCAGGGCTTACGGGCGGTTTCATCACCTGGGGCCAGTGCGAGGGATGGAGGTACTATGCCTTCGACTGGGCATGGACCAAAAACTACGGCGGCTGATTGAAATAACTGTAAATAAATGGTAAAATCCTCCCGGCATATATTTGCCGGGAGGTTTGTTTTATGTTAAAGAAATTATGCAGGATCCCTGATACGGTTCTGGATAAAAGATCGGAGGCTTCAGAGCCTTTCAGACTTGCCGTTGTCGGAGCATGCAGGGGAGCCGGGGCCAGTTTCGTCTCCTCAAGGGTGCTTCAAGGCGGCCTTTACGAAGGGCACACCCCGGACGGGCTGAGGACTCTGTGCGAGCTTGGCAGTCCGTATTTCTATACGGCATTGGGTTTTGACAGGCGCTTTGCGGGAAGGACCCTTCACGGATATTCTTCACACGGAAAACATGAACTCAACATGGAAATGGGGTATAACTGGTATGTGAGAAAACCGGATGAAACGTCGGTAGGCGACAGGGAAGTGCTCAGGTGTTTTTACGATGCCGCAGGGTGCTTCATCGTGTATGACTGTTCCGGGATGGCCGGTCATGACGTTCTTGATGATGTACTTGCGGAGGCTGATAAGATATATCTTGTCATCGACCCTCTTCCTACGAAACTGATATCATCCCAGCTCTTTACGGAGAGGATAAGAGTATCTTTTCCCAAAACAGAACTGGTAGTCAATAAATACGCCAAAGGCATACACAGGAGAGAACTGGCTTCTTTCCTCGGGACCAGGGACTATCACACCGAAGCCTTTATGCCTGCAGAGAGCATTTACAGAGCGGAATACAACTGCATTCTTGTATAAGAAACGCTTAAAATATGCAAAAAATAAGTATTTTTCTGTCATATCGGGAGTCTTTTGTTTAAAACTCTTCTTATTTGTTGTATACTAATTAGAAGGTTTTATTTATTGCGAGGTTTTGGAATTGATAGATTTTATAAACGTCACAAAGTCATACGATGACAAAGTGGTCCTGCAAGATGCCAATCTTCACATAGACGACGGCGAGTTCGTATTCATCGTCGGCCCGACCGGCGCAGGAAAATCAACGCTTATCAAGCTCATCTCCAGAGAGGTCGAGCCCGATGAGGGAGACATCATCGTAGACGGACAGGTCATAGACGATCTTTCCAATAGGGAAATACCCCAGTTCAGAAGGCAGATAGGGATGGTGTTCCAGGATTTCAGGCTTCTTCCCAACCTGACGGTATATGAGAACGTTGCATTCGCCAAGGAAGTAGTCCACAGTTCCAAGAGGACCATAAAGAGGATAGTCCCTCAGCTTCTGGCCATGGTGGACATAGAGGATCTTGCGGACAAGTTCCCCGATCAGATCTCGGGAGGCGAACAGCAAAGAGTCGCCATAGCAAGAGCTATTGCCAACAATCCAAAATACGTCATAGCAGACGAGCCTACAGGTAACCTTGACGGAGAGACTGCATGGGCTATCATGGACCTTCTTTCCCAGATCAACAGGAGAGGGACTACCGTGGTCATGGTCACCCACGCGGCTGATATAGTCGAGAGGATGAACAAGAGAGTCATCACCATACAGGGCGGAAGGATAATCAGCGACAGAAGAGGAGGGTTCCCAAATGTTTAGCGGACTTTGGTATTCTCTAAAAAAGGCTGTCGTTCAGATATTCAGGAATAAGGGGATGAGCATCGCCTCGCTCTTTTCCATTACAGCGATGCTTCTCATCCTTGCTCTGTTCTTTGCGTTCACGGTAAACGTGAACTACCTCACGGAACAGGTAAAGGATGAATTCAATACGATCGTGCTGTTCCTTTACGACGATACCACGGCTGAAGAGGCGTACAAGATCGCTTCCAGCATGGAATCCATGGAGCAGGTGGAAACGGTGAAATACGTTTCCAAAGACACGGCCATGGAGGAGTTCAAGCAGTCCTGGGGAGACAATGCATATCTTCTGGACGGTCTTGCGGAGAATCCGCTCCCCAATTCGCTCAGGATAGAACTGTCCGATATACAGGGAGGATCTCTGGTGGCCCAGGTGGCCTACGGCTTCAGCGGTGTGGAGGATGTCCGCTTCTACAGAGAAGAGGTGGATAAGGTCCTTAAGATCTCCTCCGTTATACAGAAGAGCGCTCTGGTCGTCATCATATTCCTCGTCATAGTATCTGTCATGGTCGTATCCAACACGGTCAAGCTGACGGTACTTGCAAGGCAGGAAGAGATAGAGATCATGAAATATATAGGAGCTACCAACTGGTTCGTCAGAGGACCCATGTTCGTGGAAGGTATGCTCATAGGCCTTATCTCCGCGGTCATAGCTTTAGCGGTGGCGTCGGCTTTGTACATTAAGCTCGAAGCGGGTCTTCAGGTCGATATGATGACTCTGTTTGCAACAACACTGGTAGACGCAAAATTCGTTATCAAGAATTTTGCATGGATATTCGTAGCCCTGGGCGTCAGCATCGGCGCCTGCGGCAGCATAGTTTCCATGAGAAGGTTCCTTAAGGTTTAAAGGGGGCAGTTATGGATAAGCACACAGCGAAAAGACGAATTTTCTCACTGACTCTAGCTCTTGTCATGGTCTTCTCGGTCATGACCTGTGCCTATGGTTCAGATCTTGTCCAGGAACTTGACGACGTCAACAGTCAGATCGATAACAAAAAGGATCTGATCGCCTCGAACAACAATCTCATCACTGATCTTTCGAGAGAGATAGCTGATCTTGAAAACAGGATCAACGAAGCCCAGATCAAGATCAATGAGCTGACAAACAGCATCAATGAGACTAAGGCCAAGATAGTTGAGAAGATAGCAGAACTCAACAAAAAGGAAGAGGAAGTCAAAACCCAGGATGAAAACCTGAACGCAAGGCTCCGCGCCATGTACAAAAAGGGTAATTCGGGCATGCTTTCGGTAATACTCAATTCATCGAGCATCACCGAGCTTCTTACGAACATCGAAATGTCCAAGAAGATATATGCTGCGGACAGCGATCTTCTTTACAAGCTCAAGGTCGAATATGACGTTATTTACAGAGCAAAGCTTGAACTGTCGGATCTCAAAGATTCCCTTGAAGCCCAGCAGGCGGACATGGAAAGCACGAAAGCTTCTCTTGCCTACGACCAACAGGTAGTGGCTGAAAAGAGAGCTGCGGCCCAGGCAGACAACAGGGAGATAAAGGCCCAGATGGATGCACTCCAGGCTCAGGCTGATGCTCTTGTCGAAGAGATAAGAAGGCTTCAGGGAGATAATGCGTACACAGGAGGCGGCATGTGCTGGCCTTCCGCTGTCAGTTCACATATCACTTCACCCTTCGGCACCAGATACATATTCGGAGGATACAGTTTCCACAGCGGAATCGATATCGGTGCCTGGTGGGGGTCTGACATACTGGCTGCCAACAGCGGCAGAGTGCTCTGGGTAGGCTGGGATCCCAACGGCTACGGCAACTATGTCATGATAGACCACGGCGGCGGGATAGTCACCCTGTACGGACATGCTTCCCAGGTCATAGTGGCCACAGGGCAGTATGTCGGGAGAGGCCAGGTCATAGCAAAGGTGGGATCTACGGGTCTTTCCACAGGAGCTCACATACACTTTGAAATAAGGGTCGACGGAGTATATCAGGATCCTCTCGATACCAATGCAAGATACTACGTCGTCCCGGGAGTATACGTCTACTGATGGCGAAGTGGATAATTGCAGACAACGATATTGAAATAGAACAGGAACTCCCCGGAGTTCCCGTTTCTGTTCTGAAGATAATGAAAAGAAGGGGCGTTCCGGAGGAGCGTTTCGAGGATTTTCTTTCTCCGGCTCCTAAAAACACCTACGATCCTTTTCTGCTGCCGGACCTTAGGGAAGTATGCGAGCGCATACTTGCGGTCTGCAGAGAAGGAAAAAGGATATGCGTGTACGGAGACTACGATGCCGACGGTGTCACGAGCACTACGCTCATGCTGTCGCTTCTGAAGAACTTTACCGACAACGTGACATATTTCATCCCATCGAGATTCGATGACGGCTACGGGCCCGGAAAAGAAGCCTTCAGACGCATCGCGGAAGACGGAGTGAACGTGCTCATAACCGTGGACTGCGGCATCACCTCAAGAGATGAGATAGAGTATGCGAAGAGCCTCGGTATAGAGTGTATAGTGACGGACCATCACATTTTAAGGGAAGGGATGACTCCCGACTGCCTTACTGTGAATCCTCACAGAGCAGACAGCCTCTATCCATATTCGGAGCTTTCCGGATGCGGAGTCGCATTCAAGATAGCTCAGGGCATAGAGAGGCTTTGCGGGGACATGGACAAGTCGGTCCTCAACGGGTATCTGGACCTGGTCGCCATCTCTACGGTGGCCGACGTCGTTCCATTGCTCGATGAGAACAGGACCCTTGTGAAATACGGCCTGGAGATAATAAACAGAAGACAGAGAAGAGGCCTTGACGCCCTCCTGACGGAGCTGTCATTGGAAGGGCCTGTGGATGCTTCGGGCATATCCTTTGTCATTGCTCCCAATATCAATGCCCTCGGAAGGATGGGCAAGGCTGATAACGGTGTCGAACTTCTGGCAGGTTATCATACCGACGAGGAACTTGCCGATCTTGCCGCATATATAGCGGAGACCAACCGCAGCCGCAAGAAGGTCCAGGAGGAGACCGCCAGGATATGCAGATACGCCCTTGAGCACGACGATCCAGGTGAATATGCTCCTGTGATATATGCTCCCGGCGCCCATGAGGGTGTGGCGGGAATAGTGGCCGGAAGCCTCAAGGAAGAACTCGGCAGACCGGTCTGCATAGTGAGCCCTTCGGAGGACGGGACCCTGAAAGGCACGGGGAGGAGCATACCGGGTATTAATCTCCATGTTCTGTTTGAAAACTGCGGAGATGTGTTCGACCGCTTCGGAGGCCATGCAGGAGCCTGCGGCTTCACGGTGAAGGAAGGAAAGCTTGCAGAGTTCAGGGCAAAAATGCAGGAACTGGTCAAAGAAATAGTTGACAAGGATCCTTCGGTGCTTGAGAAGACTCTGTATATCGAAAAGGAACTTGAGCCTGAGGAACTTACCCTCAGCTTTGCCAAAGCTCTTACCCTTCTTGAACCATACGGGGATTCAAACCCGGTCCCGCTGTTCTGCGTAAGGTTCGCGAAAGTCATCGACTGCAGGAAGATAGGCAGCGAAGGACAGCATCTGAGATTTACGGTAAAGACCCAGGACGGGATATATCTTTCGTGCATATCCTTCTGGGGAAGCGATAAATACTATGATATCGTCAGCAGCGGACTCATAGACGTTGCAGGCGAACTTAACATCAACGAATACAGAGGAAGAAAGCAGCTGCAGATGAAAGTGGCTGATGTAAGAGAGAGTTAACAGTTATGGAAATAAGCAAAAGGACAGTGGTTTTTCTTGTGATCGCAGCACTGCTCATAGGCAGCGTTGGGACGCTTTACCTTGTTAAGACCGGCTTCGGCGGAAGCGTTATGGTCACGGCAGACAGATATGAAGAACTGTCCGGGTATGAGGAACAGTATTCCAAATTCAATGATATGAAGTGGTTCCTCATTAACAATTACTATACGGAAGTGGACGAAAAGGCGCTTATGGAGTCCGCATACTACGGGCTGGTCGACGGTCTGGGAGACAAGTATTCGGAATATATATCCTCAGAAGACTATGCAGCCTACCTCGAATCCTTGTTCGGTACGGAGACCTATTACGGCGTGGGGATCACTTTCCTCAATGAGCCTTTGGAGTCCGGCTTCTATGTCATGGCAGTAAATACGAAGGGTCCGGCATATGCCCAGGGCGTGAGAAAGGGAGATATCATACGCTCAGTCAACGGAGTCCTTGCCACCACCATGGACGGAGACGGCTTAAGGGATACCATAAGAGGCGAGCTCGGAACGTCTGTGACCATGGGCTTCATACGCGGTGACGAAGAATACGAGGTGGAGATAACAAGAGCTGAGATACCCACGGAATCCGTGGTTTATGAAATGCTTGAAGGCGATATAGCATATATCCAGATAAGCGAGTTCATAGGGGATACCGGAAAAGATTTCAGCAATGCTCTCAAGAAGGCAGAAGGCGCAGGTGCCAAAGGCCTTATCATAGATCTCAGGGATAACGGCGGAGGACTTGTGTCAGCTGCGATCTCCGTCGCAGACGACCTTATGGAAAAAGGCGTAGTCGTCAGCACCCTTGACCACAGCGGAAATGTGAGCACATATACTACGGGAAGCGGAAGAACGGCTCTTCCCTACGTGGTGCTGATCAACGGAAACACCGCTTCTGCGTCCGAGATCCTTAGCGCAGGTATACAGGATAACGATGAGGGGACTATCATAGGTACCCGCAGTTTCGGGAAAGGCATAATCCAGAACGTGAAGACCTTAAGCGACGGCAGCGCCATAAAGTATACCGAACTTCAGTATCTGTCTCCCAACGGCAATCCTATACACGGAGTCGGTATTGAACCTGATATCGAGATCGACCTTACGGAAGACTGTTACGATGCTAACGGCTTCCTCGTTGATGATATACAGCTTGATAAAGCTATAGAAGTTTTGAAGGAGGGATTCTGATGTTACCCGTTCTTAGCTCACTTTACGGAGGGCATATCATACTTATCGCAGCCGCCATAATACCGTCATTCTTTCTGCTGAGATTCATATACAGGCATGACAGGCTGGAGCCTGAGTCGCTTCCTATGATCGGCCGCCTGGTGCTGATGGGCATCGTATCGACTTTCATTGCCCTTATGTGTGAAAGACTGGGGATAATGATACTGGGACTGTTCTTCTCGGAGGCCAACATTCTGTATAACCTCCTGCTGTATTTCTTCGTGGTAGGTCTTTCCGAAGAGGCTTCCAAATACGTAGTGCTGAAAAAGGTCACCTGGGATTCTCCTGAGTTCAACTGCAAGTTCGACGGAGTCGTCTATGCAGTCACTGTAGCTCTTGGCTTTGCTCTATGGGAAAACATAAGCTACGTCCTCATGTACGGTCTGTCCACAGCACTCATAAGAGCTGTCACCGCGGTCCCGGGACACGCCTGTTTCGGAGTGTTCATGGGTGTTTGGTACGGCCTTGCAAAGCGCTGCGCCCTCAGAGGTGATGAAGAAACTTCTAAGAAGTGCAGGAGATTCTGCATCATCATGCCCATGGTCATCCATGGGTGCTACGATTTCATAGCAACAATGACAAACGCATATGCTACCATCATTTTCGTGGTTTTCGTCGCTGCCATGTTCATAATATGCTACACGGTAGTGAAAAAACTTTCGACAAATGATGAATATCTTTAAAACTCAGTAATGAATACCACCACCATAATCTGTTTAGCAATATTTGCAGTAACCTATATTTGCATTTTCTCATTTGAAAAAGTCAGACCCCTCATCGCCTGCGGGTCTGCTCTTTTGTTTGTTATACTCGGCTCTACCGGCATCCTTCCCGGTTTTTCGTACACCTTCAGCGATGCCGCCGGGGAGATAGACTGGAACGTACTGATGATGATAACGGGCATCATGGGCACGGTCACTCTTTTCATTGAGTCCGAGATGCCTAAAAGGATAGGCGAGGTCATAATGAGCAAGGTGTCGTCCTTCAGATGGATGATAGTCATCATGAGCATTTTTGCAGGAGTGATCTCCGCATTCGTCGACAACGTGGCCACTGTGCTGATGATAGCGCCAGTTGCACTTGCCATCTGCAAAAAGCTCGATATATCACCGGTCCCTGTGATCATCTGTGTATCCATATCTTCGAATCTCCAGGGAGCAGCGACCCTGGTCGGAGACACCACGTCCATACTCCTTGCCAAAGCGTCGGGACTGGACTTCATGGACTTTTTCTTCATAAACGGCACGCCCGGGATGTTCTTTGTTACGGAGATAGGAGCGGCCTTGAGCGCTTTGCTCATATTCATCATGTTCAGGAAGCAGAAACAGGCTGTAAAGATCGAAGGGCGTACGGAGATCGAGGACAAAGGACCTGCATGGATACTGGTGCTTACTGTCGTAGCCCTTATAGCTACTTCCTTCATACCGTATAAGGATACGGCTCAGCCCGGACAGCTCTATAAGCCGGATTTCACAAACGGACTCATATGCCTTGCCTTTTTCATCATAGGTCTCATAAGAGAAGGCATAAGGACGAAACAGCTGAGCGAGGTCACCGAGCACATAACGGGCCTTGACTATTACACGCTGTTCCTTCTTGCAGGCCTGTTCGTGATCATAGGAGCCATAAAAAAAGCGGGAATTATAGACCTTCTCGCAAAAGCCATCTTCGAGCTCTGCGGAGGATCGTCACTCAGCAAGGGATCCATGCTTCTCGCATATACCATAATAGTCTGGATGTCAGTGCTGGCATCGGCTTTCATTGACAATATACCCTACGTTGCCACCATGCTGCCCGTGGTAGCTTCACTGACCGGTAATTTCATGGTCTCCAGCGCCTATCCCTTCAGCAGATATGTCCTATATTTCGGGCTTCTTGTCGGAGCGACTCTGGGCGGGAACATTACTCCTGTGGGAGCTTCTGCCAATATCACCGGAATAGGCATACTCAGGAAAGAGGGATATGAGGTGGAAAACAAGACCTTTATGAAATACTCGGTCCCGTTCACGCTCATTGCAGTGCTGACGGGCTACGTTCTGGTCTGGCTTTGGTACATGCCCGGTTTCTTCAGATGAAAATGATCCTGGTAAAAAAACAGAAAAACAGGCTGTACAGATCCGAAGAAATGGCAGAGGCTCTTTGCGGCGTGAAACTATTTCACGGGCCGAAGGGCGAGCCTCTTCTGGAAAACGGTCATATTTCCGTTTCCGACACTAAGAACTACTGGGCCTGCGCTCTTTCGGAAAAGCCTGTGGGCATAGATATGGAGGAGCTTTCAAGAAACGTCTCGGAGGCAGTTGTCAGAAGGCTGCATCCCAGGGAGACGGAATACCTTTCTGCCCTTGCTTTCGGAAGCAGTGAATGGAAAGAAGAATTCCTTAGCATCTGGACAAAAAAGGAGAGCTATTCCAAGTATCTAGGCAAAGGCCTTTCCCTTGGTTTTTCGTCCTTCTGCGTTCTTGAAGGAGAAGGGGATCTGAAGACAGCTCTTTTCAGCAGGAAATACAAAGGTCTTGTCATTTCCGCAACGGAAGAATTCGAGGTAGTCGAACGCTCCTATGACGCGCCCAAGGCAAAGACGGCACTCGATGCAGGGGCTGATATCTTGGATATGTCGGGCTGTTCTTCTGAGACCCTAAAGAAAAAGCTGATCGCAAAAGGATATACCGAAGATGAGTCCGAAGCTGCAGTAGCAAAACTCACAGAACTCGGTTTTCTGAATGACGGCGAATACGCAGGAAGCCTGGGCAGGAAGTATGCCCAGAGAGGATATTCTTCTGCAAGGATAGCGTTTGAACTAAGAAAAAAGGGAGTTGGCTCCGGGCTTTCGGGAAGTGAAGCTTCAAAGTACAGGGAAGGTGACCGGGACAGAGCTCTGTCCGTTGCCGAAAAACTTTGCGGATACGGCCTTCCCGACGAGAAGATGCGGGGCAAAATTGCCAGAAAACTGTCTTCTTTGGGCTATGATACAAGTACCGTTTATGATATAATCCAAAAGTTAAATAACAGATCGTAAGGTGGATCGTATGTATAAGAATTTATCAGACAAACCAATAGCTGAAGTTCAGCTCGCTCAGGCGGACAAATGGGATGCAGACAGGCTCCTCGAAAAGTGTGTGGAGAGCAGGGAAGGGCAGCCTAATTTCCTGTTTTATGAAGGCCCTCCCACGGCAAACGGAAAGCCGGGCATCCATCATGTTATCGCCAGGACTCTCAAGGATTCCGTATGCAGATACAAGACCATGCAGGGTTTCAGGGTGGGAAGGAAAGCCGGATGGGATACCCACGGACTTCCTGTCGAGATCGAAGTAGAAAAGCAGCTCGGTTTCTCAGGAAAAAAAGATATAGAGAAATACGGTATAAAGGAATTCAACGAGAAGTGCAGAGCGTCGGTATTTACCTATGAGGCTTTGTGGCGCGAGATGACCCACAGGATGGGATATATGATAAATCTCGACGATCCGTATATCACTCTCGACAACAACTATATCGAGACCGGATGGTGGATACTCAAGGAGTTCTTCAAAGCGGGTCTCATTTATGAAGGCCACAAAGTCCTTCCTTACTGCCCGCGCTGCGGAACGGGACTTGCATCCCATGAAGTAGCTCAGGGATACAAGATGATAAAGGTAACTTCCCTTTACGTGCCTTTCAAGAAAAAGGGCGAAAAGAACACTTACTTCCTTGCATGGACGACTACTGCATGGACACTGGCAGCCAATGAGTTCCTCGCTGTAGGTCCCGAGATCGACTACGTAAAAGCTGAGCAGAACGGCAAGTACTATATACTTGCTGAGGCAAGGCTCGAGGCAGCCCTCGGTCCTCAGGGAGAGTACAGGGTCGTAGAAAGATACAAGGGCAAGGATCTGGAAGGTTTGGAGTATGAACAGCTCATGCCTTTCGTTGAAGTGCCAGGCAAAGCATTCTTCGTAGGAACGGCAGATTACGTAAGCACGGAAGACGGCAGCGGTATAGTACACTGCGCTCCGGCTTTCGGTGAAGACGACTATGTAGCCGGAAAGAAATACGGAGTGGCTGTAGTCAACCCCGTAGACGAAGAAGGAAAGTATACCGCAACTCCCTGGGCCGGACATTTCATCATGGAAGAAGGCCTTGACGTCGAGATCATAAAATGGCTCGCAGCAGAAGGAAAGCTCTATGCCAAAGAAAAGCTCGAGCATAACTATCCCCACTGCTGGCGCTGCGATACGCCTCTTGTGTACTACGCAAAACCGTCGTGGTATATAAAGATGACCGATCTTAAGGATCAGCTGGTGGCGAACAACAACACAGTTTCATGGCATCCCGATTATGTGGGTGAAGGCAGATTCGGAAACTGGCTTGCGGACGTAAAAGACTGGGCCATCTCCAGAAACCGTTACTGGGGGACTCCCATCAACATCTGGCGCTGCCCGGATTGCGGACACTTGGAGAGCATAGGCTCAAGAGCTGAACTGGTCGAAAAGGCCATAGAAAAAATAGATGAGAACATAGAGCTCCACCGTCCCTACGTTGACGAGGTCCACATCAAGTGCCCGGATTGCGGCGCTGTGATGAGCCGTGTTCCCGAGGTCATGGACTGCTGGTTCGACAGCGGAGCCATGCCCTTC
>CAYUGP010000019.1:0-14213 GCA_964444315.1 uncultured Oscillospiraceae bacterium
GTGAAAAGGATCTTTTGGATCAGATCAAGGAAAGAGGATATATACTCGTCGGTACGGAAGGTACCTATCCTCCGAACACCTATCACGATGCAGACGATAAACTCGTAGGCTTCGATGTGGAAGTTGCGGCACTTGTCGCCAAGTATCTCGGAGTCGAAGTCAGATACGTAGAGACCGAGTGGGCTTCCATATTCGCAGCCCTCGATGCAGGTCAGATAGACACCGTTATAAACGAGGTCGGATATACTGAGGAAAGAGCAGCCAAGTATGACTTCTCAGAGCCCTATGCCTTCGTAAAGGGCGGTATACTCGTAAGGAGCGATGACAACAGCATAAAGTCCTTCGAGGACCTCAAGGGCAAGGTAGCAGCTAATGAATCCACGTCTACCTGGGGAGCTCTTGCTCTCGAGTACGGTGCAGAACTGGATCCCGTCAATGCGATGGCACAGTCCATCACTGAAGTCCTGAGCGGCCGCGCGGACTGCACTCTTAACTACCTTACAGCCTTCAACGACTATATGAAGGAACATCCGGATGCGGCAGTTAAGGTCGCATGCGAATCAGAACCCGAACCCAGCTCATACATCCCCGTCAAGAAGGGTGAGACGAGACTGGTGGAAGCTATAAACGAAGCTCTCGCAAAAGCTCTTGAAAGCGGAGAGCTCAAGGCGGTTTCCGAGAAATACTTCGGTATAGACGTGACCGCAAAGTAAGTATGATCACAGGGAGGACTGCAGCTTATTTGCTGCAGTCTTTCCGATGTATTTCGGAGCATTTATGAGCGAAAGAATCATTCAGGAACTTATAGAGTCCTTCCCTAAACTTCTGATGACAGCTTTCAGGGTCACCATACCACTGACGGTCATCTCTTTTACCATAGGCATCCTCATAGCCCTGCTCACGGCTCTTGTGCAGATCGCAAAGATCCCGGTCCTTAGGCAGCTGGTGAGGTTTTACGTCTGGATCATAAGGGGCACGCCCATGCTGGTCCAGCTTTTTGTCGTATATTTCGGACTTCCGAGCATAGGTATAGTGCTGTCCGCTTTTCCAAGCGCCATAATAGTGCTGTCCCTGAGCGTCGGTGCATACTGTTCGGAGACCATAAGAGGCGCCATAGAGTCGGTGCCTAAAGGCCAGCTGGAAGCAGCTTACTGTGTCGGAATGACCTTCCCGCAGGCCATGATGAGGATAATAATCCCGCAGGCCATGACTGCAGCTTTTCCGCCTCTTTCCAATTCCCTCATAGGACTTGTGAAGGATACATCTCTTGCCTACAGCATCGCCGTGGTGGAGATAATGGCGCAGGCACAGCGCATAGCCTCCCGTTCCTACGACTATTTCTGGCTTTATCTTGAGGCTGGTTTGATATATCTTTTGATCTGCACTCTTCTGACCTGGGCTCAGAGAGCCATAGAACGCAGAATGGAAAGGAAGCGCTGAAGTATGATAGAAGTTTTGAACGTACAGAAATGCTTTGCCGAAAATGAAGTGCTGAAAGACGTCAGCTTCCATGTAAGCGACGGAGACGTCATCGCCATCCTGGGACCCAGCGGCTCGGGGAAGACGACTCTTCTCCGCTGCCTGAGCTTCCTGGAGACAGCAGACGGAGGCAGAGTAATATTCAACGGAAAGGAATACGACCTCCACAGATCCTCGAGAAAAGATATACACGAATACAGGAAGCACATAGGTTTCGTATTCCAGGACTATCAGCTGTTCGGGAACAAGACGGCTCTTGAAAACGTCACCGAAGGCCTTACGGTGGCAAGGAAGATAAAGAAGGAAGAAGCTGCTCAGATGGGCCTTAAAGCCCTTGAAAAGGTCGGGATGCTGGACAGAAAGGATTTCTATCCTTCGAAGCTTTCCGGAGGACAGCAGCAGAGGGTTGCCATAGCAAGGGCTATGGTATCCCAGCCGGGAGTCATCTTCTTCGACGAACCCACGTCGGCTCTCGATCCCGAACTTACGGGAGAGGTCCTCGACGTCATGAGAAGGCTGGCTGAAGATGGCACCACCATGGTGGTCGTCACCCACGAGATAGAATTCGCAAGGAGAGTCGCTGACAGGGTAATACTCATGGAGGGCGGCGTCATAGTGGAGGAAGATTCATCCGAAGTCTTCTTCACTTCACCCAAAACTGACAGGGCAAGGAGCTTCCTTGAGGGCATCAAAGGAGGGAATGCATGAACTACGATTTCGATACTGTCACCGAGCGCAGGCAGACCTACGCTTCCAAATGGGACGTGAAGGAAGGGGAACTACCCCTTTCCATGGCGGATATGGAGTTCAAGGTAGCTCCTCAGATAAGGGAAGCCCTTCAGAAAAGGCTCGATAACGGTATTTACGGATATACGGATGTTCCGGATATATGGTACAGCGCATACATGAGCTGGTGGAAAAAGCGCCACGGTCTTGACATAAGGAAGGAAGACCTCATATTCTGCACGGGCGTGATACCGGCCATATCCTCGGCGGTGAGGAAACTTACCACTCCTGCGGAGAAGGTACTTATCCAGACTCCCGTATACAATATCTTTTACAACAGCATACTCAATAACGGAAGAGTGGTCCTCGAAAACCGGCTCAGATACGAAAATGGTGCATATTCGGTGGACTGGGAGGACCTCGAAGAGAAGCTTTCCGATCCCCAGACGAGCCTGATGATACTCTGCAATCCTCACAATCCCATAGGAAAGATATGGGGCAGGGATACCCTTGAGAAGATAGGAGAGCTTTGTAATAAATATCACGTTACGGTCCTTTCCGATGAGATACACTGTGACATAACAGATCCGGGGAAGGAATACGTTCCGTTCGCATCTGCATCTGATGTATGCAGGAAGATAAGCGTAACATGCATGGCTCCCACCAAGTGTTTCAATATAGCCGGCCTTCAGACTGCGGCGGTCATGGCTTCGGATCCTGTGCTCCGTCACAGGATGTGGAGGGCTCTCAATACGGATGAGGTCGCCGAGCCTTCGGCCTTTGCCGTGGATGCGGCTGTAGCGGCTTTCTGTGAAAGTGGGGATTGGCTCGACGAGATGCGTTCCTACGTATATGAAAACAAGAAACTGTTAAGGGAAGCGGCAGCTTCGGTCCCGGGCCTTAAGGTCATAGATTCGGATGCCACCTACCTTCTCTGGCTGGATGTATCAGGTATAGATGAAGATGCGAAAAGCGTGAGCGCTCACCTGAGGAAGGAAACGGGGCTCGTGCTTTCCGACGGCATAGTATACGGACCGGGCGGAGAATCCTTTCTCCGCTTGAATGCGGCCTGTCCCCGCAGTATGATGGAAGACGGCATAAAGAGGCTTACGGAAGGGCTGAGAAGCTACCAGAAAGCCTGACGCTTCTGAAAAGAAATGAAGAAAACACAGCAGATCCAGATTTATGTGGGCCTCAATGATTCAGAGACCCATGAACAGAAATTCGATACGGAAAAATATATTTCCATATTGAAAAACGTGTGCAAAAACTACGGCGTTGCTTTTTCCCTCAACACCCTGAGCGGCGGATACATCCATGACGACGGGACCTATGTCGAAGAGACCACTCTGGTCATCACCCTCATCGGTGCGGAAGGAAATACCGTGGAAGAAATAGCCACGGATCTTTGCGTATTTTTCAACCAGGAGAGCGTTATGGTCACGAGCACGCCCTCCGAGGTGTTTTTCGTAAATGACAAAGCAAAAGCTTGAGGACAGATCATGCAGAAGATACTGCTCGTAGAAGATGACAGGACTATAATACGCTCGCTTAAAGCCTTCCTTTCGGAGGAGGGTTTCGACGTGGACTCCGTATCCACCCAGTTCGAAGCGGAAAACCATATGGATGAGGGGTTCTCGCTTCTTCTCCTGGATATTTCCCTCGCTCAGGGCAGCGGCTTCGAGGTGTGCAGAAAGGCTAAGGGAAAGGGCATCCCCGTCATATTCCTTACTGCTTCCGGAGACGAGATGAGCGTCGTCAAGGGTCTCGACATGGGAGCTGACGACTATATCGCCAAACCTTTCAGGCCCAGGGAACTCGTGTCCAGGATAAGGAGCACTCTGAGAAGGTATCAGCCGGCGTCCCTCATTACGGCAGGGAACGTGACCGTCGATACAGATAAGGCTCTCGTGATGAAAAACGGCATCGAGGTTCCCCTTTCGGCTCTCGAATACAGGCTTCTGACGGTATTCATAAACAACAGAGGACTGCTTCTGAGTAGGAACAAACTGCTTGAGGATATCTGGGACATAGGCGGAGACTTCGTAAACGACAATACCCTGACCGTATACATAAAGAGGCTGAGGGAGAAGATCGAAGACGACCCTCAGGATCCCCAGATCATAAAGACCGTAAGAGGCCTTGGATACAGGATGGACTGATATGTTCAAGGTACTGAAAAATCCCGAGGTTAAAAGGGAGTTTCTCATATATATCGTATTCAGCCTGCTGGCGGGAGCCGGAGGGTTTGCGCTGCGCATACTCTTCGCGCTTTCGAACGGTCTTTCCGGCCGCATAGCCCGTGAAGTCAGCGGCTTTACCGGAGCTGCTGTATTCTTTACGGGGATTTTCTTTTCATTCGTCCATCTTTGGTTCTCAGGAAAAAGGTACCGCAGGATATCGGACTTAAGCGACAGCGTGGGCAGTATCCTTCACGGTGCCGAAAGCATTCCTCTTCCTGACAGCGGCGAGGGCGAGCTTTCCATCCTAGTCAGCGAAATAAAGAAGATGACCGTGAGGCTCAAAGAGCAGTCCGATCTTCTAAGCGCAGACAAGATCAGGCTCACAGACGCCATCGCAGACATATTCCATCAGATAAGGACGCCTCTTACGTCCATGAACCTGGTCGTAACACTGCTTTCCGATGAAGATCTCGATTATCAGAAAAGGATACGGCTTACAAGGGAACTTAAAAGGCAGCTCGAACGAATACAGTGGCTCATAGAATCCCTGCTGAAGCTTTCCAAGATAGATGCCGGCACCGCTGTATTCGAATCGAAAGAGGTGCCTGTCAAAAAGCTCCTGGAAAGAGCTTCCGAGCCTTTCCTCATACCCATGGAACTCAGAGGCCAGCAGCTTGAGATAACTTCAGGCTCCGAAAGCTATGTTGGAGACTTCCAGTGGAGCGTTGAAGCGGTGGGAAACATATTGAAAAATGCCATGGAGCATACTCCCGAAGGAGGCAGCATAAAGGTCACGGCTTCGGAAACAGCCCTTTATACTGAGCTCGTTGTCGAGGACAGCGGCGAGGGTTTCTTCCAGGAAGATATACCTCATCTCTTCGAGAGGTTCTACAAGGGAAAGAATGCCGGTGAAAGCAGCATAGGCATAGGCCTTGCCCTTTCGAGAGCCATAATCACAGCCCAGAACGGTACCGTGAAGGCTGAAAATTCCCCGGAAGGCGGTGCGCGCTTCGTGATACGTTTCTACAAAAACATAATCTGATTTTTTGTCAGTCACTTTTAAGTCACTTTGCCCCTTTAGAATGTGCTTGTAAGATGCACATTTTAAGGGGGTTTTTATATATGGAAATCATCAAGGTAGAAAACTTATACAAGACCTACGGGCAGGGCAACAATGAGGTAAGAGCCCTGGACAATGTCAGCTTTTCCGTGGAAAAGGGCGAGTTTCTTGCCATCATAGGACCTTCGGGATCGGGCAAGTCGACTCTTCTTCACATACTGGGCGGTGTTGATAAGCCAAGTTCCGGAAAGGTTTACGTCGACGGTCTGGACATATATGCTCAGAGCGAGGAAGAACTGGCAGTGTTCAGAAGAAGACACGTAGGGCTCATCTATCAGTTCTACAACCTTATACCGGTGCTCAACGTCACGGAGAATATCACTCTTCCGGTCCTCATGGACGGAAGGAAGGTGAACAGCGAAAGGCTTGAAGAACTCCTTAGCGTGCTCGGTCTTTCAGAAAGAAGGGACAATCTTCCCAACCAGCTTTCCGGAGGCCAGCAGCAGAGAGTCTCCATAGGAAGGGCTCTTATGAACGCACCGGCCGTGGTCCTTGCAGACGAGCCCACGGGAAACCTGGACTCAAAGAACAGCCAGGAGATAGTGGAGCTTCTCAAGATGTCCAACAGGAAATACAACCAGACTCTCATAGTCATAACCCATGACGAATCCATAGCTCTTCAGGCAGACAGGATCATAGCAATCGAGGACGGCCGCATTGTGAAAGACGAACGTATCAGGAGGGGCTGATATGAACAATATTTTTCATGCTTTTACAAGAAAATGCCTTAAAGAGAACAGGACCAGGACTCTTGTCACCATCATAGGCATAGTCCTGTCCATGTCGCTGTTTACGGCAGTCATAGAAGGCGGCTACAGCGGAGTCGCTTTCCTGCAGCGCAGCGAAGTATCCCGCGGCGGAGCCTGGAACGGCTGCGTGATCGAGGCTGGTGAAGCGACCATAGAAGACTTTGCCTCCCAGAAAAAGGTGAAGGGCATCGGGACCTGGTCGGAGGTCGGCTGGGCAAAGATCGGCTCTTCGAACAAATACAAACCGTACCTTCTCATAGAGTCCATGGGCGAGGGATTTACCGATATGGTAAGTGTCAACCTCACCGACGGACGTATGCCTGAAAACGAAAACGAGATACTGCTTCCCGATCATCTATCCAGGAACGGAGACCTTTTCATTCCCAACGGTACTGAAATAGACCTTGAGGTCGGAAAGAGAACAGACCTCGAAGGAACTATCCTTCCTCACAGCACGGGATATATGGAAGATGAGGAGACGTTGTCAGATACTTTCGACAAGACCTATACTGTCGTAGGTCATTACAGCAGATTCGCAAACGAACTGGAAAGTTACGAAAGTCCCGGCTATACGGCCCTGACTCTTGGCGAAGGGAACGGACAGAAGGACCTTTTCTTCGAGATCAAAAACCCTGCAGCTTTCAAGCGCTTCAAAGATGAGGTGGTCGAGGCGGGGATAATAAGCAGCCAGGAAGTCATACTGCATTACGATCTTCTGCACGCTTACGGTGTTGTGGGCAGCGCTGATATCGCCGGTGTCATATTGGGATTTGCTGCCATTCTGATAATCCTGATCTTCTTCGGATCCATATCTCTCATATATAACTCCTTCTCGATCTCAGTCAGCGAGAGGACGAAACTTTACGGCATACTCAAATCCGTTGGCGCGACGAAGAAACAGATAAGAAGCACCGTGAACTACGAAGCAGCTCTCCTTGCCGCCATAGGTATACCTATCGGCCTTGTGATCGGATGCGTTGGAATAGGCATAACGCTCTACGCTTTAAGGGATAATTTCAGCTATATGCTGGGTGTACCGTCTGAAGTCAAGATGAAGCTGGTCCTGAATCCCATAGCGCTTCTCCTTGCAGCCGTCATATGCTTCATCACCACCATGGTGAGCGCCAACAGGCCGGCGGGCAGAGCCATAAGGATATCTCCCATAGAATCCGTTCGCCAGAGCGAGGATGTAAATATCAAGGCGAGGGAAGTAAAAACCTCGAAACTAACGCAGAAGCTGTTCGGATTCGAGGGTATGCTGGCTTCCAAGAACTTCAAGAGGAACAGACGGCGCTACCGTTCAGTGGTGCTTTCCCTCTTCATGAGCGTCGTGCTCTTCATAAGCGCATCCTCCTTCTGCTCATACCTTACTGCCGCAGTCAGTGACAGGACCGGATACAACTTAAGAAGCCGTATGGACGTAGTTTACACATACGTCGAAGCGGATGAATCTCCCATGTCTGCGGATGAGACCATGAAACTTCTCTCCGGTGTTCCCGGAGTCAAAAATGTTATGACGCTGTCTCAGGTGTACGATTATATTGGATTCCGCGAAGATATGCTGTCAGCAGAAATGGATATGCCGGAGATCCAGCAGTATTTCGACGGATGGGTCAAAGCGCCCGGATACAAGACCATGGATACGCAGATATTTATTGTCGACGACAGGATGTTCGCAGATTTCTGCAGCAGTGCCGGAGCAGACGTGAAGGACTTTACGGATAAAAATGGACCGAAGGTACTTTTCGTCAATCAGAGAAACTTTTACCTGGCCAGAAAGACCGTCGATGTGTTCAGCGAAAGCAGTCTTCCCGTAAGCTGCAGCATAGTGAATGTAAAGGAGATAGATGGATACCATTTCAGGGATTCCGAAGAAACTGAAGACGGCGGTCTAGTCTATGTATACTATCCCCAGGAATATATGAACGATTTCTGGGACGGAAAAGTCAGTGAGCTCGATCCGGAAATGTCGCTCAGACTGACCCCTGAAGAGGCTGTTTCCTACATTGATGTGACTATAGGAGCCTTTGCCGGAGAAGACGCAGTAAGTCTCTTCGGGCCAAACGGATGCCTGATCGTTCCCTACAGCACCGCGGAAGCGGTCTTCGGAAGCGAGAAAGCAAAGGACTATACCTCAGCAAAGGAAATGCTCTTCCAGGTCGAGAATCATACGGCGGCCTTCGATGCGATGAAGACCATCCTCAGCGAGAAAGGAATGAACACCGACAGGCTCATAGACTATGCGGAGGATTACGAAGGCATGAAGATGATGGTGACCGTCATCAACGTCTTCTCCTACGGCTTCATAATACTCATCTCCCTCATTGCTCTTGCCAACGTGTTCAATACAATATCGACGAACGTGATACTCAGGAGAAGAGAATTCGCCATGCTCAAGTCAGTTGGTATGGACAGCAGGGGATTCAACAAGATGATGAACTATGAGTGCATCATATATGGGGTGAAGGGTCTCAGCCTGGGCATTCCCGTATCGATACTTACAACTTTCCTTATCTTCCAGGTGGCGAAAGGCGCCGGAGATGGACTGAAGTTCTTCATTCCTTTCGGCAGCTTCGCGGTAGCCATAGGAAGCGTCTTCATCGTCGTGTTCGCGACCATGATCTTCGCTATGAATAAGATAAAGAAGGACAATCCCATAGACGCCCTCAAAAACGAAAATATCTGATCGATATATTAAAGGATGATACGGCAGATGCAGGGATGTGGAAAGGCGCGTCCCTGCATCTGTTTTTTGTTTCCATAATGAGCCGCATAGTGTATACTTAATTGGTTAAGGACGGCGGCCGGTTTTAATGCCGCCGGTGGATGATCGGATGAAAAAAAGTACAAAGTCATATATATCTGCATTGCTTCTTGTATGTCTGCTCCTGACAGGTCTCGCTGCATGCGGAGAGGAAGCTCCTGTGGAACACGACGTGTTCGATTCATATCTGGCTTCTACGGGAGAGGAGATAACCCTGTATACCGGTGAAAAGACAGAAGAGAAAAATCTTTTCGGCAAGGTCAAGAGCTGGGAGTGGAGCTTCAGCGAGGCGGGCAGCGCCGTAAGAGGCACTAATATCATGCTCGTGGACGATCCTGCTGAGGATATGGACGGAAATATTCTTTATGACAGGATCATACTGAATGGAGATGAATACTTCATTTCCAAGGATGCCCATGTTTTCCACCGTGAGGAGAGCGTGCAGGAGAAGGAAATGTTCGTGCGCACGGCTGCGACCATATACCAGACTGAAAAGGATGCCCTCATCGCAGGTTTTGCCAGAAAGGGAAGCAGGCTGGAGATCCTCGGCTATGACTGTCTTAAGGAAGACGGCAGCGTGGAAATGTACAAGGTAAAGCTGGGAGACACGGAAGGCTGGGTCTTTGCCAAGTACCTTGTAAGCACCCAGGAAGAAGCTGATGCCGTTTACAATGTGGACGGCTGCGCCGACAGCCATGCAAACGACTATCTCAAAGATACCGAACTCTACGGCGGAGATCCTTCCAAGCTCGACTATTACCCCTTTGAAAAACCCCGTTTCGAAGACAACCCCTTCTGCGAGGATGTAAGGGCTATGTACCTTTCCGTTGCCTGTTCCTATGACATCGACTGGTACATATCCATAGCAAAGACTCACGGCATAAATGCATTGGTCATAGATATACGCGATGACGTGGTGGGATTCGACGCTGACGTGGTAAGAGAAATGAGCCCGTTCTCCTATGCCTGGCTCTATTACGGGGCTGACACATACGGAGAGATGATCCAGAAAGCAAAGGATGCGGGGCTTTATGTCATTGGCAGGATAGTGTGCTTCAAGAATCCGTGGTATGCCACGGACCATCCGGAAGACTGCTACTGGGACTACTATCATGAAGACCTTCTGCCCAGCGTCTTTTCAAGGGATGTATGGTACTACAATGTAGAGCTTGCCATAGAAGCGATCAGGAATTTCGGGTTCAACGAGATACAGTTCGATTACGTGCGCTTTGACGAGACCAGCTGGTGGAAGTGCGACTCCGGAGATTTTGATTTCGGGGAGAATCTCTACGGCGAGGATAAGTGCGAAGCAGTGCAGAACTTCATCTTCTATGCCACCGATATGGTGCACAGGGAAGGTGCATATATAAGCATAGACTGTTTCGGCGAGCCGGCAGGAGGATATGTGTGCTCCTACGGTCAGCATTGGGCCGCCATGTCCAACATAGTGGATGCGATATCAGCTATGCCGTATACGGACCACTTCACAAGAGATCCTGTATTCTGGGAGTATCCGTATTACACCATCAAGGAATGGGGCGACGGAGCAGCAGTTCAGCAGAAGACCATACCGACACCGGCTACGGTGCGTACCTGGATAACCGCATACAGCGTTCCGTACTTTTATGCAGACGAAGAAAAGATATATTACGGCGCCGAGGAAGTATCCGACCAGGCCCAGGCCCTTTGGGACGCAGGTCTTACGGGAGGATTCATGGACTGGAACATTGCCTGCGATCCCTACAGATATGATGCGATCAGCTGGGCATGGGCAAAGGATTACGCCCATTCCGACGGCACCATTTACAGAAGATAAATGAGCAAAAAGAAAAAGAAGAAAAAAATCAAACATAAGGGACGCTTCATAGCGTTTGTGGCAGTATGCCTTCTTGCCGCAGGCTTCCTCGCTTCGGTCATCATTTTAAGAAACATAAACAGCAGGACAGCTGAGGTGAAGACGAGAGAAGGATGGATAGCATCCGACGGATCCATGGTACAGCTCTATCACGGAGAGGAGACTGTGGAAAAGAACATATTCGGCAAGATCACAGAAAGGACCATAGAGTTCAGCGATGATATCGCCGTCCCGAGAGGCACGGCCGTTACTGTCATAGAGCAGCCTGAGTATGATGAGAGCGGAGAACTCATCTATGAGAAACTGTCCATAGAAGGTACCGTGTATTTTGTCAGACCGGGATCCATCGTAGATGACTACTCCAAGGTCATTACTGAGACCGAAAAGTATGTAAGAACTCCCGTCACGGTATATAAATATGCCGATGCGCCTGACGTTGCTGGCCTCATCAAAAAAGGCAACAGGGTCGATATAATCGGCTTCGACAAGATCGATGAAAAAGGCGGCGTAGAGATGTACAAGGTCAACTGCGGCGGGACGGAAGGATATGTATTCTCCAAGTATCTCGTTGATACTCAGGAAGAGGCCGATGCAAAGTACAACGAATCGTTCACAGTAAACGGCAACACCTATACTACGACCGAATATCACAGCGATCTCGATTATCTATGGCTCTACGGCGGAAGCGGAGCGAATCTCGACTACTATCCCGTTGAAAAGCCTTCCTTTGAGGGCAATACTTTGGTGCAGGATGCAAGGACCATGTATATCAGCATCGGCTGCATATGGAACATTGACGGATATATCGAGTGCGCGAAGCAGTACGGAGTCAACGCTTTTTGCATAGATATCTATGACGGAGTACTGAGCTATCCGGCTGACACCGCAAGGGAGCTTGCTCCGACGGTATATGCCAACGCAAATCAGGATTACGATGCTTTTGCCAGCGCCGTCCAAAAGGCAAAGGATGCAGGCATATACGTCATGGGAAGGATAGTCTGCTTCAAAAACGACAGCTATGCCAAGGACCATCCTGAACATTGCATAGACTATTACGGTACGAACTGGCCTTCTATTTACAGCAGGGGCGCCTGGGAATACAACATAAAGCTTGCCATAGAGAGCGTCAGAAAATTCGGATTCAACGAGATCCAGCTCGACTATGTGCGTTTCCCGGAGAATGCATATACCATGTCCGATTCGGGAGTCGCTGACTTCAAGAATGCATACGGAGAGGAAAAGTGCGACACGGTCCAGGCCTTCGTGATCTACGCCTGCGATATGATACACAGGGAAGGAGCATATCTCAGCGTGGACGTGTTCGGCGAGAGTTCCTTCGGATACATGCCGGCATACGGTCAGTACTGGCCGGCCATCTCCAACGTGGTGGATGCAATATCCGGTATGCCTTACGTGGACCATTTCGAGCACAATATAGCGTCCAGATGGGAAGATCCCTACACTACGGTGTACAACTGGGCCTTTGGGGCAAACAAGCTGCAGCAGACCATACCCACTCCGGCTGTAGCCAGGACATGGATAACGGGCTGGGATACTCCTTACTGGGGACCATATATGACCTGCGATGCAAATTATATAGCTCAGCAGGCCAGAGGCTTGTGGGATGCAGGGCTGACGGGAGGCTTCCTCACCTGGGGACAGTGCGAGCTGTGGAGATACCAGTCATTCAGCTGGGCCTGGGGAAATACATATTAGAAAAAGATAAGGGCAGCTCTGGAAGCTGCCCTTTGAAGTGTATGTAACTTATTTATAGTGCTTTTCGTCGTAAGTCCTGCAGAAGTCGTCTATGTCGTGGATGGCTTTTGCTAAAGCTTCAGGTTCCGGAAGCATCACCACTCTGAAGTAGTTTGGCTTGGGATAATCGAATCCCGATCCGGGTACTACCATCACGTGCTTGTCTCTTACGAGTTCCATGGCGAACTGCTTGTCGTCTCCGTCCTTTACATGGACCCTTTCCGGATCTATCTTTACGAAGCAGTAAAGTGCTCCGGTGTTCTTTACCACAGACAGATATTCGCAGCTGTTTACCGCGTTTATAGTGGCTTCTCTTCTTTCATATATCCTTCCGCCGGGAGACATCATCTCCACTGTGTAGACGGGATCTGAAAGAGCGGCCGGTACGCAGAACTGGGCGAAGGTGTTTCCGCAGAGCCTTACGGAGCAGAGGGTCTCGAGAACTGTCTTGAAACGTTCTCCGTCTTCTCCCGTAAATCCTGACAGGGTCATCCATCCGCATCTGAATCCGCAGACTATGTGGGATTTGGAAAGTCCGTTGAAGGTGATGACCGGCTGACCGGGTGCGATGGCAGCAATGGAAGTATGCACTGCTCCGTCCATGAGGAGCCTGTCATAGATCTCATCTGCCAGTATCACGATGCCGTGTCTTTTAGCCACATCACATATATCTTTGAGGAGTTCTTTTGAGTACAGGACTCCCGTGGGATTGTTGGGATTGATGATCACTATGGCTTTGGTCTTGTCAGTGATCCTTTTTTCTATATCTTCCACATCAGGCATCCAGCCCTTTTCTTCAAAGCATTCGTAAAATACCGGGCGTCCTTCCGCAAGGAGCACGCTGTTGCTCCAGAGGTTGTAATTGGGACATGGACAAAGGACTTCATCGCCCGGATCTATGAGAGCTGAGCAGGTCATCTCTGCAAGCTCCGAGACACCGTTGCCGAGGTATATGTCGCCTGTTGATATATCTTTGAAACCCTTGCCAAGATCATAGGCAAGTATAGCTTCCTTTGCTTCTTTGAGTCCCGTGGATTCCGAATATGCAGCGGCTTTCTGTACAGCTTCAGCTATGGCTTTCCTTAAGCTGTCGGGCACGGGAAAACCGAAGGCTGCAGGATTGCCCGTGTTCATTTTCAGCACGCTGTTGCCTTCTGCCTGCACCCTGAGGGCTTCCTTGTATACTATCCCTCTGGTACCGCTTACTATATTTTTCGTTCTGTCGGATGCATACATGATATCCACCTCCGCAATAATGCAACTATTTTACAACTGAAAGTGAAGATAATCAACAAACAATCACCTTAATGCCGAAAAAAACACTGTCAAACTGTGGTATAATGTTCGGCGTATGAGCATTCTTACCATATCACAACTAAGTTACAGCATAGGTGTTGAGGAGATCTTAGAGGATGTCAGCTGCATAGTGAACGAAGGCGACCGCATAGGTATAGTCGGAGTCAACGGCGCAGGTAAATCCACGCTCCTCAAACTTGTGATGGGTGAATACGACCCGAAGACCATTGCAGACGGCGAGGGTTACGAAAAAGATTCCGGCAGCATAGGCTTTGCAAGGGACCTT
>CAYUGP010000020.1:0-11948 GCA_964444315.1 uncultured Oscillospiraceae bacterium
GGATTTGTCTACGGCGGACCGGATATGGTGTCGAGTTTTTATCAGCCTGACAGAGAGGATGTTAATATATTCACTCCTGATAAGATGACCGACGCAAAACTGGACATCAACGGACAGGTGACCGTCGACGGTGAAATGCTGACTAGTGTTTCTGGCGGATGCATAACAAGCAGCGGAGCGGAAGGCAAGATCATATTCAATTCTGCGCCGGTATCCGGGACCCAAATGTATCAGGTAGTCCAGACAGGGACTTCGATTTCGTATTCAGCAGTGCCGGTATGTGCGCCTCTGCTCTGCAACGGGGCTATGGGTACAACACCTGAATATGAATATACTGAGACTGAGGGGAGCGAGGCGGGGACGAAGTTCAGTTATTGCGCAGATGAAGATATGTGGCACGAAGGGGAACCCTGCTCTTCGCCCATAACTGTCGATGCATGGCCTAAGAACAAATTTACTGAAAACGAAAATTACTATATAGACGGACGCAAAATTACTGTTATATATGATAAACCTTGTAAAATCGGATACCTTTCAGGTGATAAGTATGTGGCGGTCGCTGCATCGGACAACCATGACGGCAGCTACAGTTTTGATATCGACGTTGATTGCAGTGAAGTAGTTCTGGTCATTAAGGGAGATGCGAACGGTGACGGTTATATTATGGGTGCGGACGCGGTTATGACCCGGGCTGCAGCCCTGCGCAAGATCACGATCGGTAAGGTACAGTCTTTCGCAGCCGATGTTACAGGAGATGGTATACTTGCAGGTCCTGATGCAGTGCTTATACATAGAGTCGCACTCAGGAAGTCAGTGATCAGCTGGTAAATATCAGGAGATTTTGATTGTGCGCTTCAGGTTTTTGTGCATGACGCACAATTTTTTATTGCAATACTTGCATTGAAGAGACAATAAAAAGCCTTGCAAGTGCTCTTCGGCAATAGTAAAATACAAGAATATAAGCGGTTATAAACTTACAAGTTTTATCTAGTAAGGAAAGAGGAATATTTATGAGAGGAATCAAGAAAATCGCGAGCTTGTTACTGGCTCTGGTCATGATCCTGTCCTTTGCTCCGGTAAGTGTTTTTGCTGCAGATGAAGAGGATAGGGGCACGGCTCTTGAATGGGAGACCATAAAGAGCGATCAGGCACACATAATCGACAAGCTCAAAACGGCAGACTATACAGATGCCGAAGATCCCGAAACATCCCTCAAGGGAGACGTACGTGTATCCATTGTACTGGATGCTCCGTCTACTCTTGCAAAAGGATATTCGACAAACGGGGTCGCACTGGACACCGATGCGGTCAATTACCGCAGATCTCTGCAAAGGTCTCAGGATGAGATCGCTGCAGCCATTTCAGCTAATGTACTTGGCGGCAAGAAACTCGATGTCATATGGAATCTTACCCTTGCGGCTAACATCATTTCTGCCGTAGTTCCGGCGGAGAAGATCCAGGCAATAAAGGGACTTAACGGAGTCAGGGATGTGGTCGTCGAGACCATGTACGAGCCGCAGACTGTTGAAGTTTCAGACGAACCCAACATGTCTGTTGCCACCGGGATGACCAATGCGCAGTATGCCTGGGCTCAGGGATATACAGGTGCCGGCAGTCTCATAGCCATAGTCGATACTGGACTTGACTACAAACATCAGTCCTTCGATCCCATGGCGTTCGACATGGCGATCACCCAGCTTCGCATGCAGGGCAAGGACGTTCAGCTCCTGACCGCAAAGGACGTGAGCAGAGTGTGGTCATCGCTCAACGCTTCAAAAAGGACTGAAGGCAGTGCAGACGAGACCTATTTCAACACAAAGGTCCCTTACGGCTTCAACTATGTCGACGGCAATTTCAACATCGAGCACATAAATGACGTTCAGGGTGAACACGGTTCCCACGTGGCCAGTATAGCTGCCGGGAACAAGTTCATATATCAGGTCCTGGAAGACGGCAGCATATCGTTCACCAATGCCATAAGAGCTGTCCGCACTCAGGGCAATGCTCCTGATGCTCAGCTTCTTGTCATGAAGGTCTTCGGAGAAGGCGGCGGAGCCTATGATTCCGATTACTTTGCAGCTATCGAAGACGCAATCGTTCTCGGAGCGGATGCCGTGAACCTTTCACTCGGTTCCGCATCCAAGGGCTTTACTTACAACTCCACATATCAGGATATTATCGACAGCCTGACGAACGTCAATATCATATGGGCTAACTCCGCCGGTAACTCAGGTACCTGGGCCGACAATACTATGATCGGATATCCGTATTCGGATGCCGTGAACCTCGGAACGACCGGATCTCCTGCCACCTACGAGTCCACCATGTCCGTGGCGTCAGTCGACAACGACGGATCCACAGGTTCGTACTTTGAGTTCGGCGACAACATGATATTCTACACGGAATCCACCGGTTACGGGAACCCTCCCCTCAGTACTCTCGCCGGAGCATATGAGTATGTTTACGTCGACAGTATCGGCCTCGATGACGATGAAAATATCGGAGGAGAGGGTGACGACTTCCTCAGAGTCGGAGCTTCCGAGATAAGGGGAAAAATCGCCCTGTGCAACAGAGGCACCACCTCCTTCTTCGCCAAGGCAAACGCTGCGGCAGCACAGGGTGCGGCAGCTGTTGTCATAGTTAACAATCAGCCGGGCACCATAGGACTTAACCTCAAGGGATATGAATACGAAGTTCCTGTGGTATCGATAACCCAGGCTGACGGGCAGCTTCTGAAAGAGGGTGCCGACAGTATTACGACTGTTACGGATGGTGAAGGAAACGAACTTTTCAAATACTACGGCGGAAGCTTCGTGATCTCCAACAACACGGTCACCACTGAGTTCGACAGCGAATATTACACCATGAGCAGTTTCTCAAGTTTCGGTACTACCGAGACTTTGTCCATCAAACCTGAGATCACTGCTCCCGGAGGAAATATCTATGCAGTAAACGGCCTTGCATACACCGAGAACGATGCATATTCCGGCGGTCACGATCAGTACGAGAACATGTCCGGTACGTCCATGGCATCCCCTCAGGTCGCCGGAATGGTAGCTGTGCTTGCGCAGTATTACAGAGAGAGCGGACTGGCTGAAAGAGCAGAAGCCTTCGGGCTTACTCAGCGCCAGGTCATCCAGAGCCTTCTCATGTCCACTGCAACGCCCCTTATTGAAGAGGCTGCAGACGACTATTACAGCGTCATGAGTCAGGGCGCAGGACTTGCAAACCTCGATGCAGCTCTCAACTCCGAAGTCGTTGTTCTCATGAATGAAACAATGGTCAACGGAGAGGTAAGGAAAGATATATCTGCCTATGCGGCAGACGGTAAGGTCAAGGCTGAGCTCGGTGACGATCCGGAAAGGACCGGACTCTATTCCATCGAATTCACCCTCAACAACCTGTCGGATGAAGACCGCTGGTACGAACTTGATGCGGAATTCTTTACACAGGATATTTTCCCGTATGGCATTGTCGGAGCCGACGGGGAATTCATCGTCGATGAGAATGACGAATATATCATGGCTACATATCTGGATACCTGGATGACACATGTCAATGCTTCTCTGGCATGGTATGTAGACGGCATCAAGTATGTACAGGATCCGGCTGAACTGGATATCAACGGAGACGACGTATTCAACGATCAGGACGCACAGGCGATACTTAACTTTATCGCAGGTACCGGTGAGGCGGGTAATTCTGTCGTTTACGAGTATAATGCAGATTTTGACAAAGACGGTGAGATAACATCGTATGACGCCTATGAGGCTCTGAGATTCGCAAACCGTGGAGCTACCGTAGTTCCCGCAATGGATTCCGTTACCGTAAGGCTCGATGTGGAACTCGTGAATATCGATGAATATGACGATAACGGCGCTTATGTGGAAGGTTTCATCTTTGCCAGAGAAAGTGAATCCGAGGACGGAGCCATGGGCGTGGAACACTCCATCCCTGTGCTCGGATATTACGGCAGCTGGGGCGAAGCTTCCATGGTAGACGTCGGTTCCGCTCTTGAATATGCATACGGCCTTGAAGACCGTATGCCGTATATGCTTGCGGCTCTCGGAGAGAATGCTCTTGATGTACAGGGCTTCACCGGAGTGCACCCGACTCTTGGAGAAGAGTATTACCTCGGCGGCAACCCCGTAGGCGGAGACTTCGTGTATAAACCGGAGCGCAATGCGATCAACAGCAAGACCATGCTCAAGGGTGCGGTCTACTCGCAGGTGAGAAACAGCGCCGGATACAGATATACTCTGCTCGATGAAAACGGCGAAGTCTTAGGCGAGGTAAAGAACAATCAGAATGCATACTCTGCCTACTATCACGTAAATCAGGGCAAGTGGATGAACACGACTGCATCCACCAAGTTCAAATACACACCCGTTTCGCTCAGTGAAGGTGATAAGGTGACTCTTGAGTTCGCTCTTGCTTCAGAATATTATCAGGATCCCGAAACAAAGGAGATCTCCTGGGACGAAGTCGCGACCACATGGACGATGCCGTTCATCATCGACAATACGGCTCCTGAGATCACTTCCGTATTCGGGAAGAGAATAGTGGAAGGAGACACCAATACTGTAGTCCTTACGGTGAGCGCAAGGGATAATGAGTATATAGCGGCCTTCTTCGCATTCGATGAGGACGGAACGGTGCTTTATGCAGAACCTGCCAGAGAAACCGATAAGACACCGGGCACCCTTGACAGGGAAGATTACGTGGTGATACTTGACGGTACCGATATCTCCAATCATATCGAGTTCGATATCGTGGACTATGCAATGAATATCACCGCAGTACAGGTCAATCTCAACAAGGAGGAACTCAACGATCCTATCGGTATCAGCCTTGATAAAGAAGAAGCTGTGAGTGTCGTTGGCAACTCAGTAAAGCTCAATGCCACCGTGACTCCCTGGGGTTGTGACGATCAGAGCGTGACATGGACCAGCAGCGATGAAAGCATAGCGACTGTCGAAGACGGTCTTGTCACGGGTCTGGAAGTCGGAAAGGTTACTATCACTGCGACTGCAAATGCAGATCCTACGAAATCGGCGAGCTGTAATGTCGAATTCATACTGATCTCCAGAGACCTCAAGGGCATAGTGTGGGATGAGGAAGGTGAGGTATACTTCTCCTCATTCGATACAGCACAGCTGCCTGAATATACGAAGCTCCATGAAGAGCCCCAGAGAAGCCGCCTCGCCAGCACGGCTTACGGTAACGACGGGACTCTGTACGCAGCATCCTTCGACAGCGAGACGTGGCTGTCTTCGCTCTACGCAGTGAATGAGGATGATTTCACTGCGACAAAGATCGGCGACTCGAACGCCGGTTATATGGACCTTGCACCCTGTACTATATATGACAGCGTGTTCGGCAACCAGGTGCTCCTGGGAGTATATGGTTACTACGTAGCTCTGATCGATGCTACGACCGGTGCTCCCTACGGCTTCTTCAATTTCAGTGAGGAGACCGGAGGCAACTACTTCACGGGCATCGCATTTTCCGAAAGGTATTACCACAGGAATTACGGTTACACTGACTGGTATTATCTCATCGATGAGTCGGGTGTCCTGTATCAGGCCGGATTCCTGGTATTTATGGGCGCACCCAACACCTTCGGTGTCACTCCTCTCTTTGCGACCGGTTATCCGACGGATGTTCCGTTCTTCCAGTCTCTGTATTTTGATGGAGATGAGCTGTATTACAGCAATTTCGTAGAGGAGAACGACAGGGTAGATCTTATCTATTTGGGAGATGACTTATACAACCTCGGATCCTTCGAAGATCAGGTATGGCCCGTAGGCGGACTTTATAACGACGACGTGAAGGAACTCATGGTGCTTCAGAGGTCCGGTGACGAGACCAAAGATACGCTCGAGGTGAAAGCGGACGTTGAGTTCATGAGCTCCGTTGAGCCTCTCAAGGCAAGAGAATCCGAAGAGACCGGCATCCTGAACGCTGCAGGTACATATACTGCAGACGTCCAGAGACTTGCAGGAGCAGGCGTAGACGGACAGAACGGTGTTTCGGTCGTGATGTCGGACGAAACTACTGCATATGTCGAGATCACCATAGACGCAGCGGGCAATGCGGCCGACGAGGATGGCAATGCCGTTACTCACAACGGATATTACGAAGTGTGCTTCGATCCTGCTGC
Organism: uncultured Oscillospiraceae bacterium; assembly: GCA_964444315.1. Taxonomy (GTDB): domain Bacteria; phylum Bacillota; class Clostridia; order Peptostreptococcales; family Anaerovoracaceae; genus RUG13409. The sequence continues at coordinate 6,164 of CAYUGP010000020.1, forward strand.
TGCCACATTCACGGGCGTAAGGACGGATCTCTTCTTCAATGCATACTCTCTTGACTCCGAAAACGGCGTATTCAGATTTGCTTTCGCAGATCTTGCCGGAGTCGCTGAAGGTGATGAAGTCGCAGCATTGATGTTCACAGTCAATACTGAGAACGATTCCGTCATTACAGTGAAGACCCTTGAGTCGGAAGATGACTTCGAAGGTTCTGAAGAGGAGTATAAGTTCGGTCCGAAACATGACATTACCGTTGTTCCTTGTGTATCCAATGGCGCGCTCGACAATGCGTATTCCGTTGAAGGCAATGTAGTCACCGTAAGTTTCAACAAAGTGTGCAAAGTCGGATATCTCGAAGGAAACAAGTATGTCGCTGTGGATGATATCGTTGCAAATGATGATGGATCATATAGCTTTACTGCACCTGATGATGTGACGGAAGTCATACTCGTCGTCAAAGGTGATGCAGATCTGGACGGAAGAGTCGTCCCGGCAGATACCAGTTTGATACAGCGTGTTGCCATGCGTAAAGCAAGCTTTGATGCATGTCAGAGTTTTGCAGCTGACGTCAACGGTGACGGACGTATCACTTCCAGTGATGCATCTGCAGTACTGAAGGCTATAATGCAGAAAGTACCTTTCCAGTGGATAGACTAATCAGGACTTAATAAATGATCATCGCTTGAAGAAAAAGCGTTGAAAGCGGGGTGGAAACGCCCCGCTTTTTTACTTTATATACACATCTCTCACGGTTTCATGTTTTTGGAAATGCTGGACAAAGATAGTTGACAACTGTGTAATAACAGAATAGAATACATAGAACAAGGAGGTGTAATGGCACCTTCGTTTTTTGGTATTATTTTGATACCGGATAAGCAGTTAAGTTCAGGAACTGCTTTTAGCAGATAAACAAGGGAGATATCATCATGAAGAAGTTTATTTCGGTTTTGCTTGTTGCATGTATAGTGCTGAGTTTCGGGTCTTTTTCTGCAGTATTTGCAGAGGATGAAAAGGACTACAAATTCAAAGCCAAACTGTCATCAGTAGCAGGCGACGGCACGGGCAGCGTCACTGGAACAGTGTTCACTGACTACTCTGCTGAACTTGTCTTTGACGGCAACAGTGTCAACAGAAGCAATTTCAAAGTCGAAGTCTGGATGAAGAATGTTGAAAGCCTCGGGGTGTCAGATGAGAAGTATTATGTCAGAGAAGCAGATACCGGGATCACTGGAAAGCCTGACTCGACTATGGCTACGGTTAAAGGCTATTTCAATAAGATCCAGGAAGGTACTTCTGTTACGGGCATAGTGCTTTGGACGGATAACAACGATGAAACGACATACTCCTTCAGCAGGGGTGAAAACGATAAGATCATCGCGACTCCTGACAGCAATGCTTCCACTGTGTGGCACGACATAGTGAATGACGAGTACGTTAAGACCGGTGATGATACAAACAGCCGTTTCTTACTTGCAAAGGATTCATGGCTTCAGGTAGGAAATAAAAAGCTTGAAGGGAAAAGCGATCTTACGGTCGACAACATCAGTGATTACCAGACCAACGTCGATAATATCAGGGCTGCTCTTGACTATACCACTGTTGAAAATGCTGATGCTATAAAGGTCATCAAGATGTTCCTCAAAGCAGGCACAAGGCTAACTTTGGGTAACAGGTATGCCGAACTCAAACAGGACGTGATGATAACCATAGATGTCGGAGCTGATGGTGAAGATGCTGATGAATATGATGATTCTGACTTCGTTGCAGACCTCGACAGGATTTGGCAAAGCGACACGAAGGACGATTACATTACGGCTGTTCTTACGGCTCTTCAGAACTTTACCAACGCAATGGGCGGAAGAAATACTACGGTTGTGTTCGGTGAAGAAGATGAGCTTATAGTAGAGAATCATACCAATAATAAGTTCAAGGAAAATGAAGACAATAAGGATATCGCTGATGACGAGGCATATTCTTATACGATTGTAGGCCATACGGTTACCGTGACGAGCGCTGGTGATACTCTTGGAAGGCATATGGCCTGCAAAATAGGCTATCTTGAAAACGGAAAATATGTAGCAGTCACGGCGGAAAGGGTTAAAGATGACCAGTATAAATTCGCGGTCGATTCCAGCATAAACAAAGTAATACTGGTGATAAAGGGCGATGCCGATCTCAACGGAAGGGTAGTGCCGGAAGATGCCAGCAATACGAACAAGGCTTCGATACGCAAGATTACATTGGAACCGATCAACACTTTTGCTGTGGATGTGACAGGCAACAGCGGTGTTTCTGACGGCAGAATCACCCCTCTTGATGCATCTGCAATCAATAAATGGGTCCTTGTAAAAGGCGAGCTTCCTTGGTAGCGAAAAATATCGTTAGAAAGTCCTGAAAACAATGATTTTTCGTTGATTTTTGCGGATTTTTGCAGATAACTCTTTTATATTAAAGTAGCTTATTATATAATCAGTATGATTATATAGTACATAAATACGTTATTTCTTTTCAATTGGAGGTTTTATTATGAGCAAGAAGTTGCTTGCGATACTTCTTTGTATGGTACTCGCCTTAGCAGCGTTCCCGTTCGGTGTTTTTGCGGAAAACGAAAATAACGATCGTCAGGTTACGTTCTCAGCTGAGGTAGGGTACGAAGATGGTGCGGATGCCGTCTACAAAGATGGAAGCGCACATACGGTTACGGTCAACGTCAAACCGAACAAGACGATTACCGTAGACAATGTTTATGCATACTTTACTTATCCGGAGGACTGGAGCGTTGCTGTCACCAATGATGTTCTTGGTTTTAGTAGCGCGAGCAATGTTACTACAGGTCTGGATTGTTCGGAAACTGGAAGGAAAGCATGTCTCGTTGGATGGTACGGAGTCAATCCCAACCCGCCGACACCGGATGGAACAAGTTATCCTATTGATTCTCTTATGACCATCACCTTTACGGTTCCCGCTGATGTCGCCTTGGGCGATTACGAGTTTGAAGTAGGCGGTGATGAAGCGGGATATGGCATAGAACTGGGAGACGAGGAAGGCAACTGGGAAGACGGTGCTACAGTCCCGTTTACCGTGTCTGTCAAAAAGATTGATGTTCCCGTAGAGAGTGTTACTATAAGCGGCGACAATGAAGTTGAAGTTGGAGATACACTACAGCTTACCGCAACTGTTCTTCCCAATACTGCTGATGATACGACGGTTTCCTGGTCTTCAAGCGACACAACAAAAGCTACTGTCGATGAGAACGGCGTAGTGACAGGTGTTGCTCCCGGAACAGTTACTATTACAGCTACGACTAACGGAAAGAATGCCGCCGGTCAGTCCGAAACAGCCAACAAAACTATTACAGTCTACAAGCTGGTAGAAAAACCCACTCCAAACACCGGACTTGTGTATGACGGCACGGAAAAAACAGGTGTTGACGATCCGGCTGCAAATGCAGGATATACAGTCACAGGAAACAAACAGACAAATGCAGGCAGCTATACAGCGGTTGCAACTCTTGATGAGGGATGCAGATGGATGGACAGCACGACCGGCTCGCTCGAAATTCCTTGGTCTATAGCCAAGGCAGTCATCGAAGTTCCTGAAGCAAATACCGGACTTGTATATGACGGCACAGAGAAGACTGGCGTAGACGATCCGGCTGCAAATGCAGGATATACAGTCACAGGAAACAAACAGACAAATGCAGGTGACTATAAGGCTACCGTAACACCTGATGCCAACCACAGATTCAGTGATGATGCTGCATCTAAGGAAGTTCCTTGGTCTATAGCCAAGGCAGTCATCGAAGTTCCTGAAGCAAACACCGGACTTGTGTATGACGGCACAGAGAAGACAGGTGTAGACGATCCGGCTGCAAATGCAGGATATACAGTCACAGGAAATAAGCAAACTGAAGCAGGCGATTATAAGGCAACAGTAACACCCGATGCCAACCACAGATTCAGTGATGATGCTACATCTAAGAAAGTTTCTTGGTCTATAGACAGAGCGGGAATCGATGTTCCTACAGCTAACAGTCCTGCACCTGTATATGATGGTACCCAGAAGACTGGTGTAGATGCAGGTAACTACTACACTATCAAAGAGAATACCGGTACAAATGCAGGAAACTACACTGCAAAAGCAACTCCTGACAGCAACCACAAGTGGAACGGAGAGACCGGAGACGCTGCTACAGCAACAAAAGAGATTCCTTGGTCTATAGCAAGACAGCAGGTGGCAGTACCTGCAGCAGAAACGGGTCTGGTATATGACGGAACGACTAAGACAGGTGTTCCTGCAGGAGAAAAGTACGACATTTCCGGCAATACCGGCACAGACGCAAAGAATGACTACGAAGCAACCGCTTCTCTGAAGGATAAGGATAACTACGAGTGGGCAACAAGCCCCGCAACCACAGATGATCAGAAGATCACCTGGGCTATAGCACAGGCTGAGCTCAAGGAAGACAGCATGGAGATTACAGTCGGCGGAACCGGAAAGGTGCCTGCAGGAGACGATATCTCTTATGAAGTCGAGCCTGAAGGCGTAATAGAGCTGGATGAAAACGGCAATGTAACAGGCGTTGCAGAAGGCGAAGCTAAGATCATCGTTGCGGCTAGTGGAAACGGCAACTATGAGAGAGGCCAGGTAACGATCACAGTTACAGTCGTTCAGCCTGCTCCTACTCCCACAGGAGACACAACTATGAGATGGGTCGCAGTTGGAACACTGGCACTCGTGATCATGGTTGCATACCTCTTCATCTCCAAAAGAAAAGAGAATGAATAAATAATCAGATCGATTTGATCATTAGATTATCATGACCGATTTAGGGGATAAGGTGAAAGCCTTATCCCCGTTTTCGTATTTAAAATGTCCTGATAATACATATGTATGGTAATATATATATGATAATGTTTAATTAGATTCGTTACGAACTGGCGTTTTCAGGAGGGACCTATGAAAAAGTTTTTCAGCTTATTACTTGCTTTAGTGATGGTGTTTGTCCTTATCCCCGGGGCCGGAGCGACTGCCTTTGCCCAGGTGGTACCATCGGGTGCTGACATAAAGGAGACTGGAGACATAAACAATGCCAAAGGAGATTATGTTCTGTCTGTTACCGTCAATCCGGAGAAACAGATGGTCAGAAAAGGGACAGGATTCACATTCAATGCAGATGTTGATGGAAGCATTACAGAAGTGATCTGGTCCGTGAGTGGAAATAACAGCAGCGGAACGACTATCAATCCAAGTACAGGGTACATTTATGTAGCCCCCGGAGAGACTGCCGAACAGCTTACGGTGAGGGCAACTTCTACTTTTTTGGGCTCGAAATATGGCGAGGCTACTGTCTATGTTGTTGACTACACTCCGGTTATAAACGGAGTTACGATTACTCCGAAGACCTCAAGTGTAAGATGTGACGGTTACCTGTATTTCAATGTGACTGTAGACGGAACTGATTTTAATGATGTAGTCTGGACTCTGTACGGAAATGAAAACGACGGTACGTATATAAATAACGGAAGTTTATATGTTTCCACATACGAAACAGCAAGCACATTGACAGTCAGAGCTACATCCGCAAGAAACAGCTCCAAGTATGATGAAGCAACAGTCACAGTCCTGCAATTGGAGAAGATCCATAGTTTGGATCTTAGGTATGACGAGGCTTCTGTCGCTTTGAGCACTGCGTTGACAGGTGCGCAGGTGACAAGTATGCTTATCGATGCGCTGGATGAGTCGGAGACAGAGAACATCATATATTATGATAAGAGTCCTGCTTACACC
>CAYUGP010000020.1:11971-14052 GCA_964444315.1 uncultured Oscillospiraceae bacterium
GACGTTTCCTGTCTTAAACTGGGTTACAGTTCGGAGAATTTAAGCGAGGAAGAAGAATACTATTTCAGGTTTGAGATACAAACTACAGGGATATACGGATGGGATCCGTCTGCTCCGCCGACCATAACAGTCAACGGAAAGACCCCTGACTACGTACGTTGGAACGGCACGTTGAGGCTTCGTTCCTGGGTATATGTCTATGTGAAGGCTGAACTGGATCCCAATGCGGATTATGTCAACTCCGTCACCGTCAGTCCGGAGAGGCAGATGGTCAGAAAAGGGACCGGATTCACTTTCAATGCAGATGTTGATGGAAGTGTTACAACAGTTTCGTGGTCTGTAAGCGGAAATAACAGCAGCGGTACGACCATCAATCCAAGTACAGGGTACATTTATGTAGCACCTGGAGAAACTGCCGAACAGCTTAAGGTAAGGGCGACATCCACATTCAACGAGGCGAAATTTGACGAGGCTACTGTCTACGTTGTCGACTATACTCCGGTTATAAACAGCGTGTCTGTCACTCCGAAAACTACAACTGTAAGATGTGATGGTTACAAGTATTTCGATGTTACGGTGGGCGGAACAGATTTTCATGATGTGGTCTGGACTCTGTACGGAAACGAAAACGAAGGCACGTATATAAATGACGGAAATTTATATGTTTCTACATATGAAACAGCAAGCACATTGACAGTCAGGGCTACATCAGCAAGAAATGAGTTGATGTATGACGAAGCAACAGTCACAGTCCTGCAACTGGAGAAGATCCACGATGTTGACCTTAAGTATGATGAAACTGCTGTTGTTTTGGATACGGCATTGACAGGTGCGCAGGTCACATCATTGCTTATCGATGCGCTGGATAAAACAGCGACAGAGGACATCATATATTATGACGCCAGGCCGGAATACACATGCCTTGTAAAGAATGTCTCGCAGGATTCAAATGGAAATGTTTATTGTGACAGGCTGGGTTATAGTTCTGCTTATTTAAGTGAAGAGGAAGAATACTATTTCAGATTTGAGATACAATCTACGGGAATTTACGGATGGGATCCGTCTTATCCTCCGGAAATAACAGTCAATGGAAGGACCCCTGATTATGTTTGCTGGAACGGTGATTTAGGACTCCGCTCCTGGGTATATGTATATGTCAAAGCTGTTTTCGGCAGTTCTGATGAGTACTGGTATGTTACATTCGATCCTAATGGAGGAAGCGGCTCAATGCCCGGTATATATGTCAGAAGGAGCGAATACTTCAATTTGCCTGAATGTACCTTTACTCCTCCGGCAGGAAAGACCTTTGAATATTGGACATCAGACCTCTATCCCAGTCTCCAGATACCTGAAGGCGATTTGTTCGCTCCGGAGACGGATATGGAGTTCAAGGCAGTATGGATGGATAAGATCGTTTCCGCTGTTATAGATCCAATCAGTTTTGCAAACCTTGATGAGGGATACACAGACGTAAATTATCAGGCTGTAAAGATTCGAAATATGGGTAACGTCTCACTGAGCATGGACGAAAGCAGCATTTGGATCTCCAATACCGATGCATTTGATCTGCACTGGGAGTCGGTCCCCGGAACCATAGTTCCTGGAAGTTATATCGATACCGTTTATCTATATCCGAAGGCAGGTCTTTCTGCAGGTACATACACCACCAGAGTAAGTTTTAAGGATAACGGCGGCATGATGGGTGAGCCTGTCGGTATAGATGTGACACTGCATGTCACAGGAAAGATAACGGAAGTGTATTTCAACAACGTGCCTACGCCCTACGGCGGGAACAGTGCAGCAGCGTACGATTTCTCACGGATAACATGCCAGACGGGCTTCTCCATAGGAAGCAATGCGCAGTGGCTCTATTTTGACTGGGGCGATGAGCAGCTTTATCAGTTCCATGGTACTTTTTCAAAAGGAACCACCTACTTTATGGACCTTGAGCTGAATGCGGATGAGAACCACTACTTTGCTTTCGATCCTGTCACCGGTGAGTGCGCCGTGGAGCACTACTACATCAACGGAGTCGAGTATACGCCTATGGATCTGGATACCTATCACTTCAGCGGAGACCA
>CAYUGP010000021.1:0-13348 GCA_964444315.1 uncultured Oscillospiraceae bacterium
CTTGGTATATCGCAGAGTTGACGCATATGCATCTACAGAGATTATAAGTGAATAAGCACGATAGGCAGCTTTATTATGATCCTCATAGGAGGCAGGAGATACATGAGCCGCCAGGTGTTGTAGATGACCGTTGGGAATATGGCCATGCCGGCAACTATGCCGATAACACTGCCGCTGAGGCTCGCAAGAAGCGCATAGAGCACATACTTCGAAATTATAGCGGCATCGGAAAAACCAAGAGCCCTGAATATGCCTATCTGTCCCCTCTGCTCATCTATGAGCCTTGTCATGGTCGTCATGGAAACAAGGGCTGCGACCAGGAAGAACATCACCGGAAGCGCTATTCCTATGGTGCCCATCTGGTCCGAACTGGCCTTGTACATATAGCTTGAATAGTGACTTCCCCTGTCCAGTATCATCCAGGAGGCATCCGGAAGATTATCAAGATCCTGCCTTGCTTTTTTCAGTTCGCTCTCAGCTTTTTCTATTTCCGTCTGGAACTCGTAAAGCCCGTCCTGATACTCTTTCAGCCCGTCCTCATACTGCTGCCTTGAGACTGCCACAGTATACCTGGCATCCTGAAGCTGGGCTTCCCCAGCTTCAAGTTTAGCCCAACCGTCCTCAAGTTCTTTTCTTCCGTCTTCGAGCTGCTGTTTTGCGCTGTTTATCGCAGAAAGCTGGGCATATGTTTCTTTTACAGAACCTCCTGCCGCTTCATCCAGCCTGTCCAGTATATCCTGTATATTGCCTTCAAAGCCGCCTCCGCCCATGGCCTCTGCAGCAGCTATTATGGCTGCATTGTTGTCATATCTGGACTGAAGAGAATCATTCTCTATGGTTAGTATCGCTATCTGTCCGTTAATGGAGGAACTTTGAGCTTCATAGTCCTCAGCTTCCGGATCCAAAGCTGCAAGCTGCATCTGAAGAGATTCTATAGCCGCATTGTTCGCATCGATGCTTGCCTGCAATTCTTCGTTTTCAGCTCTGAGTTCGGAGACGTCCATGGCCCCTTCTTCACCGGTATATGCCAGGAGTGTCTCTAGAGCTCTGTATACCGTGTATGCGCCCTCTATCTCCGAGTAGATCTCATCGAAACTCCGTCCGTCGGGATCAGACGCTTCTACCTGGGCTATGGCATCATCGAGAAGTTTCTGATTTGCATCGAGCTTTGCCTGTCCTTCTTCAAGCTGGGCTCTGGAAACGTCAATTGTGGCCTGATTGGTATCTATCTGCATTTCTGCAAGAAGCAGTTTGATATTGGCGTCGTCGAGCTCTTTCTTTGCATCGTCCAGCTTTTTCTGGCCTTCTGCCTTTTGCTTTTCAAGCTCCTCCTCGCCTTCTTTCAGCTTATCCTCGTACTCCTTCAGAATATCGCCTTTTCTGTATTCCTGCTGAACTGCTGCAAAATTCTCGAAGTCTCTGAGTTCATCGTCCACAAAGCTCTTGTATCCGTCGGTATATGAGATCTGATCTTCAGCACCTTTCAGAGTAAAGTATACCGTGGTATAGTAATCCGCCTTGAAATTTTCCGCAGGGATATAACACACTATGTTCAGTTCCCTGTTATCCAGGGTGCTGGCTCCGAGCGCTTTCGATATATATGTAGGAGACTCGGCAAATCCGACGATCGTATATTCCGTAACGGAAAGCTGCTCAGAAAGATCTCCGCTCTCAAGATAGAAAGTGACTTTGCTTCCAATCGGGTAGGATGAAGGATAAACACTGGCATAAAGGAGAACGGTCTCATTCTCGGCTTTTGGCAGTCTGCCATCAACGATATTTATCCCGTTCATGTTCCTTTCTACTTCCTCGACCCTGGCTACGATGCTGGTCCCCCTTTCGCCCTTGCAGTAGCAGTCCACCATTTTGGATGCGAATACCCTGTCTACTTCAGATTGCTTCTTTATCTCCTTTACATCATCTTCTCCGAAACCGTATGATGAATAAAGCTGGACATCCTGAAGATGGTATTTATCGTTATACCAGTCTACGCTCTCCTTCATTACGGCTTTACAGGACATGAGTCCCATCATAAAAGCAACGCCTATGACTACCATCATAAACAAGGAGAAAAACCTGTTGAAGGTGCTTTTTATTAATCTGAAAGTATCCTTCTGAAACATACCAGCTAGTATTCTATATCCTCTACCTTCTTGGGATTTTCATTTATCTCAACGGATTCTATCTGTCCGCTCTTTACCCTGATTATCTTTTGCCCCATATCGGCAAGAGCTCCGTTATGGGTTATCATCACCACGGTCATTCCATGCTCTCTGTTCATATCCTGCAGGACCTTGAGGACCTGCTTGCCCGTCACATAATCAAGGGCTCCTGTAGGCTCATCGCATAGGAGAAGTTTGGGGTTTTTAGCTACAGCCCTTGCGATTGCAACTCTCTGCTGCTCTCCTCCGGAAAGCTGTGACGGGAAGTTGTTCATCCTGTTTCTTAGACCCACCATATTGAGGACCGTCTTGGAATCAAGAGGGTCCTTGGAGATCTGAAGAGCAAGATCCACGTTCTCCTTTGCGGTGAGGTTCTGGACCAGGTTATAGAACTGAAAAACAAAGCCTATATCGTATCTCCTGTATTCCGTAAGCTCCTTTGCCGTATATCCCGCAATATCCTGATCGTCTATTATGATCTCTCCCTTGGTAGCAGTATCCATACCGCCCAGAATGTTGAGTATGGTGGTCTTCCCTGCTCCGCTGGCGCCGAGGACTACCACGAATTCTCCTTTTTCGATCTCAAAGGAAATATCGTCGAGAGCTTTGATCTCGACTTCCCCCATCGTATATATCTTTGAAACGTTTTTGAATTCTATGAATGCCACTTTTTTTATTCTCCGATAATGGGTCCGAAATCTGCTGACAGGTTGTTTATATACGATCTGAAAAAGATCTTTATCATGTTTTTAAGGGAGTCCTTTTTCACATTTGCATTTTTAAAGATGTCTCTGATGCCTGCGAAGACCGACACGGCATAGCCGTGCGAAAGTATGCTGATCTCCCTGTCATATTCATCGATACCGTAGTGGCTCTTTATGATGTTTTTTATGAGGCCGGCAAACCAGTCCGTTATGTTGTCATTGAGTTTTGAATGCATCATGAGTATGTTGAACTCTATCTTGTGTTTCCCGTATATGTCCACCAGCCTGTCTGCCAGATCGTCCAGCACTTCCATGTACTGGGAAACGGTCATATTGATGTCGGCATTGCCGTTTGTGATACTGACTGTGTTCATGGACTTCTCCATGACCAGTTTGTCGATCTCTTTTAATGTCTCACCGACTATGAAATCATTGAGTTCCTCTTTGTTTTTGAAATACCTGTAGAGGTTGCCAACGGTCATGCTGCTTCCGGCGGCTATGTCCCTCATACTGGATCCTTCAATACCTTTTTCAAGGAATTCTTTCTTGGCGGAATCGACTATACGGTCCCGCATATCATCTTTAAGTGTCTGCATAATAATAAACTCCCGTTCACTATTCTATAGCGAACGGGGGCAAAAGTAAACACCCGTTTACAAATAAACTTAATATTTATCATATTTAGGGCATTGATGGAATAATAAAACCGGCAGGGTAATTTTCTACCCTGTCGGTCCATCATGATCAGATCATTCATTTAGGCTGCGCTATAAAGCTTTTCCCTTTTTACTAAGCTGAGCTTTGAGTTTTTCGATATAAAAGCTTTCTCTCAACTTGGTGACATACAAAAGAACTATCAGTTCGATAAGTTCAAAACCGCACCAGTAAATAAGGAATCCACATGGAAGAAACAGCGAGATAGCAAATGCGATAGACCTGCTTATGAAATTGGTGAAACTGATGTCGACTATAAAATCTTTCTGAGCGACAGCATCATATGTATACTCGAAGATCCCGGCAAGCGCCATAAGCGCGACCAACGGGATGACGATCCCGTTCGATTTGAACATCTGTATTATGGTCATCTTGAGATCGACTCCCAAAAACACGGTATCCGCACTGGATATCTCCGTATACTTTAGCCCGAGAGTTATAAGAAATCCTACGAGCACCTCAAAAAAGGAGCATACCAGGAAAGACAAGGCTGTGACGCCGTACTTTGCCGATAATTTTGCTATATTGTCAAACTTCTGTTCTCTATTTCCGGCATACTTTTTAGATATCTCTGATATCTTTTCACTTAAAGCCTTGCATGTCAGAACATTGAAAGTGTCAGCTTTAATGAACGGAAACAACAGCATTGCAGCCACTGCAGAAAATAAAAGAATGGCAAAAATATAGTTGCCTGTAAGCTCCTTTAATTGAATTAATAAGCCCCCAAAAAATTTGATCACAGTATTCACCTCGTACGTTTGTACAAAAAACGATAAACTGACTTGCCCGTTTTGTAAGCAAGTCAGTTTGATCATACTTGATTTTTTAGCCTTTGTTAAGGATCAGTTGTTTGCTATGGTGTTGACCAGCATGGTCAGCATGAACTTCTTCATAAACGGGTCATCCATAGGCATCTTCAGATCTTCAGCAAGCTTGTTGAATCCTTCCGGATAATCTTTGTAAACGTTCTTACCCATAACACCCTCCTATTTCTTGTTCATATAAGTAGCAACAAAGTCACATACAGCCTTGAGATTCTCTGCATTAGCATCGTTCTTATAGGATATGAACTTGTTCTCTGCAAAGATGAATCCGGGAGTGAGCTCATCAATGAGCTTCTTTGACCAGTCAAGACATTCTTGCTTTGTAGCATCGTTGAGCATGGTCGTTTCCATTCCGCCTATCATGCAGATATTCGGAAGAGACTTTCTGCTCTCGAAAATGTCATCCTGCTCAAGGAGCATAGCAAGTGTGCCCTGCGGATAGTCACGATAGAAATCATGAAGATGAGCCGCAGCTCCTTCTACCGTGATTCTGTACTGCTTCTTCTTTGATGCTATGGTTTCGATGAGCTTGTTCATCGGAGCATAATAATATCTCTCAAATGTCTTCGGACTGAGGACCGTATGCGCAAGCATTATGCTCGAAATATCGTAGCATGTTTCAGGATCTGTTCCCTCTTCAAGACCGGCGATCTTGTCTATGAGCTTATAAATACCATTGTTGTCGATGATATCAACAGCTTCTTTGAGCTCATCAGGATGTCTTCTGATATCGATCGAAAGACCCCTGATGCCGCGGATCGCGGTAAACATAGTTTCAATACCATATGCTGCAAATCCGGTCATCGTGGAGTTTGCGTACGGGATACCGTACTCATCTCTCATCATGTTGATGGTATTCATGGAAAAGTTGTTGAATGCCAACTGTTCGTCCATTGCTTTCTGCCATACATCGAGTCCCTTTTCATCCCAATCAGCAAACCTGGCAGGAAGTGTCTTCGTCCAGAGATACTTAGTAGGATCTTTTGCATACTCTACCAGATCTTCAGACGGGCAAAGGGAATAAGGTTCAACGCCTACTACGCAGGAATCATCATCATAATAGTAGTATCCCTTTTCTCCGAATGCATCCATTACCTTGAACGGATTCCTTGCTCCGTTATCCATCAGGAGATCGAAAGGATAGATATCGCAAAAACGTCTGACTATCTTTGTCATAAGATCATAGTCATTGAAAGCTTCACTGTACTTATATCCTGAATCGATGATCTTCCAGGTTACAGCGCAGTTGAAGTGTGGCGTTCTGTCAGGTACTTTAAATGATATTGCATCCCTGAATAATTTAGATCTATACAAGACCTGTTCATGTGGTGTCATTTTTATACTCTCTCCTCTAAAGAAATACAATTCTCAGTGTGATTTCGAGAATTATACAAATAAAATACTATTCTGCATTTTCAGCAGGATCTGCCTTTCGGCTCGCAATCTGCCGGTGTCATACAGATTGCATTAGAAACAACGCGTCATCGACACCGTTTTTAGTATAATGACGCGTCATTGATTTGTCAATAAAATGATAATGAAGGCAATAAAAAAGACCTTACTTTCACATAAGGTCCTCTGTGTTTTATAACTTGGTAATTTCTATTTCATACATTGACTTGAAACTTATACGAAGTTTTTTGTATATGCTTTCAGCTTTTTCAATGATCTTTTTTCGTTTGTTTGCATCTATATCCAGCATCTTCATATAAAGGTCCGAATACACTTCTCCGAAGAACAGTGAATATTCTTCTTGTGCATCATTTGTTTTGTACTTTTTGCTGTTTGCGGAAAACGCATTGGCGAACATTCTGGCAAACGTCTTTATGTGCCTTTCGTCGTATGGATGATCGATATCCCTGTTCAGTATGTTCATACTTTTTTCAAGGTATTCCGATAACACGCGGCTTGCTACACCGGCATCCATGCATTCGCTGTAAAACTTCGAAGGGCTGATATCTTTTGACAAAATACCGACCAAACACATGATAAGTGTAGTCATATACACAAAATCAGATTCCTGATCAGTTCCGGTTCTGCACGTTTTCCCAAATACATAGTCTCCAAGCTTATAATGCAGATCAGCAAGGCTTTTCCTCAGTATGATAGATGCCAGTTCTTCTTTATCGGCATAATAATAGTGCAATCTGCTTCTTGATACGCCGGCCACTTCGCATATGCCTCTTCCTGATACTTCTGCATACCCTTTTTCGAAAAAAAGGCGTTCTGCAGTACTCATCAGTAGTTCATCGGTGTTTTTGTTATATTTTGACATAGAAATTATTCCTTTTATAAATTTCGGTTATTATAACATAAATCAAAGCCAATAGGCATTAATATAATTTATAAGCATATTTCATTCATTTTATGAGTAACTACAAAAGCTGTTAGCAGCTCATGAAACTAATATGATTTGACATATAGGTGACACGTCATTATAATGAAACATGCTTATAATAAAATGTATGATCGTTTAGAGGTAGTTTAAATGAAAAAGACCCCCCGTATAATTACTCACTTCAAAGAGAGTGCCACTTTTCGCCGTCTCATTTTTCTAACACTTCTCGGTATCGGGATTGCTGTATACGCGAGCAATTATATGACCGGTGTATACAAGACGGCAATCACCTTCTTAGGCGCAATGATATCGGTTGTCGCATCTGAGCAGATGAGCAAGGACATCGCTCAGATCGGAGCTGAAGATCTTGCCGAAAGAGAAGCTAACAAGAAGAAAAAACCCAAGAAGCTTCATTGATAGAATTTAATGATCCATTAAGATAAAGGCGTGCACGCCTTTATTTTTTTGCTTTGATGCGCCTATTTTCTTCATAAAAAAACCAGTTTCCAAAGGCACAAAGCCTTTGGAAACTGCAGATTGGTCACAATATTGTTTTAAACATTACTCAGCTTTTGCTTCTGCTGCAGCGGCTTTCTTTGCCTGAAGTTCAGCATGGACTTTTTCCATATGCTTGTCGGTCAGGTTGTAGCCGAGAGCAAAGATAACTGTTCCGATTGCAAGCGGAATACCGGGGATCAGTGTGTTGAGTCTGAGCATAGCATCGAGCATCGGCTGTGTTACAGGTGCTGTTGCACTGAATCCGACCTTTGCAAGTGTTGTACCTACGATAGTTCCGCAGAATACAGATGCCAGTGTCCAGGAAAGTCCGCCAACAGACATGTAGAATGCCATCATGTTTACGCCGCACTTGTTCTCATAATCTTCAGCCATATCGATATAGTATGCACCGATGATGGAAGCATTGAGTCCGGAGCAGAATCTTCCTGCGCCAACACATACTGTGATTCCGAGAGCTGTTCCAACACCTACGAAATATCCGAGGATGAGGAAGAGACCGAAGCCACCATAGGAGATGACGTTTGTCCACTTCTTTCCTACGAGCTTTGCTACGAACGGGCAGCAATAGCTTCCGACAAGCATTGAAATGTTAGCTGTCATAAGGAACGGTGTGAGCTTTTCAGGCTGCTGTACATAGTATGTCAGATAGTATGTGATAGCGCCTGCATAAAGCAGAGATGCGGAAGCTTTGCAAGCATCACCGATAAGCAGGGAGATGGGAGCGAAGCTGTGTGTGTAGGACTTGATGTAAGTTGAGAACGGGATCTTGACCTTCTCTTCAACTGCCTTATCTTCCTTCTTGGCGTTGTCAACTTTGTACAGATCATAGTCCTTTGTTACGATAGCTGCAGTAAGCTGATATCCGATGATTGCGATTGCAGAATAGAGAATGTATACCCAGAGGTATCCTTTTCCCTGATCTCCCTTACCAAGAAGTGCGACTAAGGAAACTGTTACCAGTGAATAAAGAACCTGGCCGGCTGTTGCGACTACGCTCTTCTTTGAAGACATTCTTACTGCTGCATCCGGAGTCTTTGCTACAAGTCTTATTGAACCCATAGCAGCGGTATCCGGGAATGTGAGGAAGAATCCAGCGACTACGAAAATACCTACGTAGTAGATGAACTGAACTGTCTGGGAAGCCTGTACGTTTACGAAGCAGAGGCACATCAGAATTCTTCCGATAGGCTCAAACCATTTCATGTAAACGCTGTACTTTCCTGATTTCCATTCAGCTTTGTCCATGATGACGCCCTTGATAGGTGCATAGAACACTCCTGCGAATCTGGATACCGTTGTAACGATAGCCATGAAAGCCGGAGACATCTGAACTACGTTCGTAAGGAAGAAGAAATAGAATGTGTTCATTACGGAGTTACACATTGTAAATCCAAGTGTACCGGTACCGATGAACCATTCTTTCCATTGTGGAAACTCTTTGCTAGCAGTTTCACGTTGTTTTTCAGACATAATTAACTCCTTAAAAATAATACATGAAAAATAATTGTGACGCGTCACTGTAATTATAGTGACACGTCACATCATTGTCAATGTTTTTATCTTGCACTAAATGCTACAAGCAACGTCATATGCGCTTTTTGTAGCGTGTGAGATATCAGAAGGCCTTTCTCCTGCACAATCTCCGGCGTAATATATATTCCCTTTGAATCTGGGGAGCTCCGCTCTGTATCCCTCAGCACCGACAGCCATGACGACGAAATCAACAGGGAGGATCGATTCGATCTGCTTGTCCCCTTCCACGGTCTCACAATATACCTTGCGGTTTTCTATTTTGAGCAGCCGGGTATTGACGTACATCTTTACATCATGAGACTCAAGACCCTTCATCAGTGTAGGTCTGACCGTAACGCCCTCGTCTTTTGCGATAGCCGGAAGCATCTCAACGATAGTTACCTTTGCGCCGATATTTGCAAGGAATTCAGCTGTTTCAGCGCCGACAAGCCCTCCTCCTATAACCGCGACGTTACCGAACACTATGGATTTTCCGTCAAGAACATCCCATGCGGAGAAAACATAGCTTTCATCGTGACCGGGAACAGGTATATCCTTGTTTTTTGCACCTGTCGCTATTACGGCATCGGAGTAACCCGACAGATCCTCCTTTTCAGCGTCGCATCCGAGTCTTATCTTCACTCCGTATTTGGGAAGAACTCTTTCATAGTTATCTATAGCCCTTCTCATCTCGAACTTTCTCGGAGGGACCGCAGCTATATTGACCTGGCCGCCAAGGCGGTAAGTCTTCTCGAACAAAGTGACGTCATGGCCTTTTAATGCAAGAACTCTGGCAGCTTCCATACCGGCCATTCCGCCGCCTATAACGGCGACTTTCTTTTTAACGCTTGCCGGTAAGATCTCCCTTACAAGCTCATATCCGTTTTCGGGGTTGAGTGAGCACTGGCAGAAGGTCGATGCCATAACTGAATCCAGACAGCCTTTGTTACAGCTTATACACTGGCGTATCTCATCGGCTTTTCCTTCAGCATACTTGTTTACAAAGTCAGGATCACAGAGAAGGCTCCTCCCGAGAGACACCATATCCGCCATTCCGTCTTCCAGTATCGCCTCAACAGTGTTGGGATTGATGATCCTTCCCACTGCGCAAAGAGGAATGCTGACAACTTTTCTCAGTTCATCAAGATACTTGGCTGTAGTAAACCCGTAAGGCTGGACACCCATGGGAGGCATAGTATCCTCGCTCTGGCTTGTATGATTTGCCTGCGCAACATGAAGCATCTCCACACCGGCCTTTTCAAGTTCCTTTGCAAAAATGAGGGACTCTTCCAAATTCAGGCCGCCATTGCCTCTGATCGAACCGTCGGGATTAACCGTTCTCATGGAGAACTTGTACTCTATTGCGATCTCCGGGCATTTTTCTCTGATCGCTCTTACGGTCTCAAGAGCAAATCGCATCCTGTTTTCAAGAGATCCGCCGTATTCGTCCGTCCTTGTATTGAGAGTGCTGGAAAGAAGGACTCCGTTGAATCTGTCGCCGTGGACCTGTATGACGTCAACTCCTGCTTCATGAGCCCATACTGCCGACTGAGCCGTAAGCTCGACGATCTCCTTTATCTTTTCAGCCGATATGACCAAGGGATAATCGTGGCCGCGCATGATTGCTCTGGCCTCCGCCATTTTACCTTCAGCCATCAACCTGCTCATTTCTTCAGCGTCACATTCTGCGACGAAGAACTGAAGACCTAGTTTGCAGTCATATTTGTGCAATGTATCTGCAAGAAGTTTCAAATTAGGGATATCATCCCTGCTGGTGACTTTCGACCTTGAATTTGCAAATGTATTACATGTCGGAATATCGCCTATAACGACATAGGATGTGCCGCCCTTTGCAAGCCTCTCGTAAAATGCAATGGACTGAGGGGCAAACAAATCGTCGTGAACACCGTTGCCTCCGCCGTACGCGGTAGTCATAGGCGGGAATGCTATCCTGTTTTTAAACGTAACGTTTTTGAGTTTTAATTCTTCAAGCAGTTTCATAAGAGTATTTCCTCCTCGTCCATACAAAAAGTATTTTATCCTTCGATCACTGTTCTATTCTTTCCTTGCGCCTTTCAGCAAGCTCAGCGCGTATAGGCTCCATCTTCTTGTCTGTCAGGTTGTATCCCAGAATAAAGATCACGGTACCTATGGCAAGAGGAATGCCCGGGATGAATGTCATCAGGTTAAGCATTGCATCCAGCATTGGCTGAGTAACTTCTGCAGCCGCATTGAATCCGACTCTTGCAAGAGCTCCTCCGACTATGGTTCCGCAGCATACGGATGCAATAGTCCATGAAAGACCTCCCATCGACATGAAGAACGGAGTCATATTGTAGCCGGATCTGTATTCATATTCATCCGCTATATCCACATAGAATGCACCTACTATGGATGCGTTAAGTCCTGAGAAGAATCTGCCTATACCGACAAACATTATTATTGCCCATGCTTCTCCGACACCGATGAAATGTGCAAGAATTAGAGCGACACCGAATCCGCCGTAAGCAAATACATTTGTCATCTTCCTTCCGAACAGTCTTACGCACGTCGGGCAGCACCAGCTTCCCAGCAGCAGTCCCATGTTTGCAGTGAACAGGAAGAGTGTAAGTTTGCTTGCATCTCCAACGTAGTAAGTGAGGTAATAAGTGATCGATCCTGAATACAGAAGCGATGCGGAAGCTTTGCACGCATCTCCTATCATCAGTGCGATCGGGGAGAAGTTTGTTGTGTAGGCTTTCAGATATACACTGAACGGGATCTTTTCCTTGTTTGCCTCCTCGGCAGCCTTCTTTTCTCTTTCAATACGGGCTTTTTCTTCAAGTCCCGCGTCCTGTACTTTATAGAAGTCGTAATTCTTGAGCACTATACCCGAAGTGAGCCAGTAACCTATGACTGCGAGTATGGAGTATGTCAGATAGACCATGAAGTATCCTTTTCCCTGATCTCCCTGCCCGAAAGCTACAACAAGTCTGACAGTGAGAAGTGAACTGAGGACCTGACCGAAAGTAGCGACTACGCTCTTCTTTGAAGAAAGTCTTACAGCCTGCTGTGCGTCCGTCGTCAGGAACTGCATGGAAGCAAGCGTCGCTGTATCGGGGAATGAAAGCAGGAATCCTGCTATAACGAATATACCTACATAATAGATAAACTGAACTGACTGGGATGCCTGCATATTGACGAAGCAAAGCACCATAACAGCTCTTCCCAGGGGCTCCCAGAACTTTAGATAGACTCCGTATTTTCCGCGTTTCCATTCTTTCTTTCCCATAATGACACCTTTTATAGGTGCATAGAAAACGCTTGCGAACCTGGAAACCGTGGTGATGATAGCCATAAGTGCAGGAGCCATCATAACCACATTCGTGAGGAAATAGAAATAAAACGTATTCATGACACTGTTGCACATCGTCATGCCCAGTGTACCTGTGCCAAAGAACCACTCCTTCCATACGGGAAGCGGTGTCTTTGCGCTTTCTCTTTGGACTTCAGCCATTTTTAATCTCCTTTTATATAAATAATAAAGTAATAAGCTATATTATCATGACGCGTCACGGTTGTGTCAAGTCAATCTTTCTTCCAGATAAGCTTTGTCTAACTTATCAGTTGTAGGGGGTCCTCAATGTAGACTTAAGTGAATCCGGGTCTTCCATAGAAAGCACATCCACCAGTTTATCACGGTATATTCCTCTACCGGACCTGTAATATGCTTTTACGCTCTCTATCACTGCATCAACCTTTTTAGTGTTTCCTGCAAGATACCACATATATATGAATCTAGATGAATACGTATCATCGATCTTTACATATTTATAATCCCTATCAGAAGGATTACTGAGTTTGGTAACGCTGGTAACTGTCCTTATCTCAGGAAAAGCGATTTTATCCCTAAGAGTCAGGAAAGTGTATCTGTCCATATTGAACGCTATATTGAATTTTATACCGCTTGCCTGCTCAATATGATCCATCCATGTCCTTTGCGACAGGAAATCAGCTCTCATACACAGAGGTTCGTCTCTGAGTTCGGAATAATTCACAGATCTTCTGTTATAGAATCTGTGACCGTTAGGGACAAGAAGTCCAAGCTGTTCGCGGCACAGAACGAATTTCCTCAACGCAGGGATATTGTAATGACGGAGATAGAAATCATCACAGGCGATGATATCCGCATCCTCTTTCATAAGGGCCATAGGCATCTCCTCTTCTTTGAGCTGCAGAAGCCCGACATTATGCAGTTTGTCCTCAGGATAGTTTGCAAGTATATATGCAGCACAGATATTGATTGCAGCTATATTAAGTTTTTCGCTGCTGCTCATTTCAAGAACTGCCTGATTCACAAGACTGGTAATGCTTCTTGCATATTCGAGAAGCTTTACCCCGTTCTCCGTTATTATCAGATTCTTGCCGTTTCTTAAAAACAGTTTGCAGTTCAATTCGCTTTCAAGATTGGTCAGGGTATGGCTGAGGGCAGATTGAGTTATGTAGAGGGAATCAGCAGCTTCCGTCATCGTCGGATGATCTGCTATTGCAATAAATTTAAGAAGTTGATCGCTGTTCATGACTGTTTGGCCTTGA
>CAYUGP010000022.1:0-12621 GCA_964444315.1 uncultured Oscillospiraceae bacterium
CAGGCAGCACGGATACGGAATACGGCATAAAGGCTATAAAAGAGTTCTATTCCTCGAATATACTGATCGAGGAGTCTGACAGTTTTTCGATAGAGTAAAGGATAAAGAGATGAAACAAAACAAAGTTATGAAAAGAAGCGAAGTTCCGGAAGAGTTCACATGGAACCTCAAGGATATGTTCGAAAGCGACGAGGCATGGGAAAAGGCTCTTGAGGAGCTTGGTGCCTATCCCAGGAAGCTTGCAAAGCTTCAGGGGACCCTGGGAGAAAGCGCTGCGAACCTTCTCAAGTACTATAAGCTCTCCGACGAGATATCGCTGAAAGTGGAGACCGTTTACAATTATGCCTCCATGAAGGGCGATGAAGATACGGCAAACAGCAAGTATCAGGACTACAGAGGCAAAGCCATGAGCGCATACGTGGCCATAGCGGGTGCCGGCGCCTTTGCAGGCCCAGAGATCATGGCTATCCCCGATGAGACCATAGATGGGTTCTACAAAGAAAAGAAGGCCCTCCTCCGTTACAAGGTGAACATTGACAGGATAAGGAAAGCCAAGGACCATATACTGAGCCCTAAGGAAGAGGCGATCATGGCTGCGGCAGCTGAAGTGTCAAGTGCTCCCGAAAATATCAACTCTCTTCTTCAGGATGCGGACTTCAAATGGGACGACGTGGTCGATGCAAAAGGGAAAAAGCATCCTCTGACCAACGGATCTTTTACCATGCTCCTCGAAGATCCCGATCAGGTTTTCAGAAAGAGAGTTTTCGAGCAGTATTACAAACAGTTCGATGCCCATAAGAACACCATAGCCGCAGCTTACGACGGACATTTCAAAGGTCTTAAATTCAACGCGGAACAGAGACATTACGGATCGACCCTTGAAGCGGCTCTCGATGATACGGAAGTGCCGGTGGAGGTATACACGAACCTCATAGATGCAGTGCACGGAAATCTCGACAAGATGTACAAGTATGTGGCTCTCAGAAAAAAAATGCTGGGAGTCAAGAAGCTTCATATGTACGATGTATATGTACCCATCGTAAGGAACGCCGCAAAGAAGATCAGTTTTGAGGAAGCAAAGAAAACGGTGCTGGAGGCTCTCTCGGTCCTGGGAAAGGACTATACAGATCTTCTTCAGGAAGGTTTCGACAACAGGTGGATAGATGTCTATGAGAATGAAGGTAAGAGGGGCGGTGCATATTCATCGGGAAGTTCTCACCCCCATCCATATGTGCTTCTCAATCACAAGGACAACCTGGATTCCATGTTCACGCTGGCTCATGAGATGGGACATGCTCTTCACAGCTATCATTCAACGAAGAACCAGCCTGTAAATACAACAGACTATGTCATATTCGTTGCCGAGGTGGCGTCCACCTGCAATGAGGTACTGCTCATGAAATACCTCCTCTCCAGGACAACTGATAAGAAAGAGAGGATGTATCTCATAAACCACTTTCTCGACGCGTTCAAGGGCACGGTCTACAGACAGACGATGTTCGCAGAGTTCGAGATCATGATGGGAAGAGCGGTAGAAGCAGGACAGACCCTTACTGCCGACTGGCTCTGCGAGAAATATCTTGAGCTCAACAAGCTTTACTTCGGACCGAAGATGATATCAGATCCCCAAATCGCACTCGAATGTCTGAGGATACCGCACTTTTTCTACAACTATTACGTATTCCAGTATGCTACGGGATACTCTGCAGCAGTCGCCATAGCAAACAGGATACTGGAAGAGGGTGAACCTGCTGTAAAGGATTACAAGAAGTTCCTTTCAGGAGGATGTTCTACAGATCCCATTTCGCTTCTTAAAATAGCGGGTGTGGATATGAGCAGCCCGGAGCCTGTGAACTCCGCTCTGAAACTCTTCGGTGAGCTCGTCGACGAACTGGAAAAGCTGCAGAAGTGAAGAAGATAAAAGAGACTATAGTAGTAGAGGGAAAAGACGATAAAAGCGCAGTGCTTGCGGCAGTCGATGCCAATGTCATATGCACCAGCGGCTTCGGATTGAATGACGATATCATTTCCCTCATAGAGTCCGCATACAAAGAGACCGGGATAGTGATATTCACAGACCCCGATCATGCGGGCAGGAAGATAAGAGAAAGGCTCACGGAGCTTTTTCCGGATGCAAAGCAGGCTTATCTCACCAGGTCCCAAAGCTATAAGAAGGGGGATATAGGTATAGAGAATGCATTGCCGGAAGATATACTGAATGCTTTGGAAGCGGCTGATGCTTCCGATAGACAAAATGCTATCCGTATTTCGATGGAAGATCTGTATGCCCTCGGCCTAGCCGGAGACATCAGCAGCGCCGAGAAAAGGGAGAGCGCAGGGGCAGTTCTGGGCATAGGCTACGCCAACACGAAAACGTTCCTTAAAAGGCTCAGGTATATGGGTATCACCAAGGAAAGGCTCGAGGAAGCCATAAAGGAATAAACAATTGCTGACACTTACAGGCATTTCAAAAACATATAAGACGGGGGATCTTGTTCAGCAAGCCCTCAAGGATGTGGACATATCCTTCAGGGAGAATGAGTTCGTAGCCATACTGGGACCTTCGGGATCCGGCAAGACTACGCTGCTCAACATCATAGGCGGACTGGACCGCTATGATGAAGGCGACCTGATCATAAACAACGTATCCACCAAGAAATACAAAGACCGTGACTGGGATTCATATAGGAACCACTCGGTCGGTTTTGTGTTCCAGTCTTACAATCTCATACCTCACCAGACCATTCTCGCCAATGTGGAGATGGCTCTTACCATAGGCGGTATCACGGGGAAAGAGAGAAGGAGAAGAGCTCTGGAGGCGCTGGATGAAGTAGGCCTTTACGAACACGCCCACAAGAAGCCCAACCAGCTTTCAGGCGGCCAGATGCAAAGGGTCGCCATAGCAAGAGCTTTGGTCAACGATCCAAAGATACTTCTTGCCGATGAGCCCACCGGTGCCCTAGATACGGTGACCAGTGTTCAGGTCATGGACCTTCTTAAGGAAGTGGCAAAGGACAGACTTGTAGTCATGGTCACTCACAATCCCGAACTTGCGGCAGAATACGCCAACAGGATAGTGAAGCTGAGAGATGGGGAGATCACTGACGATTCAAACCCATATCATCCCGGCAAAACAGACAAGGCGGTTCACAAAAACCTTGGCAAAGCATCCATGTCATTCATTACTTCACTGGGACTCAGTTTCAATAACCTGCTCACGAAGAAGGCAAGGACCATACTGACCGCTTTTGCGGGGTCCATAGGTATCATCGGCATTGCTCTGATACTCTCTTTGTCCACGGGTTTTCAGAAATACATCGACAAGATGCAGGAAGACACCATGGTCAGTTATCCTCTTTCCATACAGTCTGAGACGGCCAACCTTTTTTCCGTAATGCTCTCAATGCAGGGCAATCCCGGTAAGGAAGTAGAAGAAGGCAACCTTGAAGAGTATCAGATCATTTCTTCAATGCAGGATTCAGTCAGGAAGAACGATCTCAAACACTTCAAAAAATATCTTGAATCACACACTTCCGAGTACGAAGACTACGTAAAGAACGTACGTTATTCATATTCCGTCATCCCTGTAATATACACGGTGGACGTGAAAGGCAACCTTGCTCAGATCAATCCCAACGAATCTCTGAGTTCGGTCATGGGCACCTCCGGATATATGGGGATATCTTCTTTTTCCATGAGCATTTTCAATGAAGTATCCAGTGTGGATGCAATGGAAAGCGGAAATATACTTCTGGCCGGAAGGATGCCGGAAAAGTACAACGAACTTGCCGTTGTCGTTACCGGCAAAGGCCAGATATCGGATATCCTTGCATATACGCTGGGCCTGAAAGATACATCAAAACTCAAACCGCTGTTTCAGAGCATGATGCTGGGCGAGAAGAGCACTGACATAGAGGACCCGATCACCATAACCTATGACGATATCCTGGGTCTTAAACTGAAACTCATCGATCCTACAGATAAATACAGATATAACGAAAAATATGACATTTACGAGGATATGTCATCGGATACGGAATACATGAAAGCGGTATTCGACAGGTCTGAAGATCTGGTCGTAACGGCTGTTCTATGTGCCGACAGCGGCGCATCCTCATCAGGTGTTCTGTACTTTTCATCCCTTACGGATCACGTCATTGAGCTTGCTTCGAAATCTGTGATACTGAAAAAGCAGATGGAGAAAAAAGATATAGATGTATTCTCGGGAAAACGTTTCGATGACAATGCTCAGAATTCGGCTCTGGATTTTTCCGATATGATCTCCATAGATACCAATAAGCTGAGCAGTGCATTCACCTTTAATATGCCAAACCTCAGTATGGGAGAGGGGATGAGCCCCGAAGATTCTGCAAGGATCATTTCTGACACAGCCGAAGAGATATACGATTCAACGTCGGATCCCCAGCAGATCGTGTCAAAGGCAGGCATACTCATGGCGATCAACGGAGCCGTTGTACAGGCCCTTGTGGATGAATATGAGGAAGGCAACCTGTCGGAAATCGACGGACAGCAATACCTTAATCTTGAAAACATAGACTCCTATGCCCAGACTGTCAACGCCGCTAAATACAAAGAGACTCTTTCCAAAATAGATGTCGCTTCCATGTTCGGGAGCATGAACTTCGATTACGGCGATATGGACCCCGAAGAGGTAGCCGCATTCCTGGAGAATACGGACTTTTCCGCCATGGCGTCGCTTTTCGATGATGCAGACTTTGAAGAACTCGCAAACGCAGCGGTCTCCATGTTCAACGCATACTATTCTCAGGTTCTTTCTTCTTCCGAGGTCGTTGACGGTAAGATAGCTTACAATGAGGCAGAAGAGGAAACCGTTTACGGAACGGAACTCAGTTCCGGAGACCTTATGAACGCAGCCCTTTCCGACAGACAGGGATATGCTGCGTTATTAAGGGTAGCTCCGAACTTCATAAAGAAGCTTTCTGTGCTGACTATCACCGGACAGGTCGGATCGGCTGTCGGCAGGGTGACAGCGCCTCTTGCAGAGGCGATGTCAGGGCTTTCCAGCGCCTTCTCTGGAAACTTCATGAGCGTAAATCAGAACTTGATAGCAGAAGCTTTCAAATTCGATCTGTCTGAAGAGGAGCTTACAAGGCTCATGAGCACCATGACCTCGGGCTCTGCTACCAATTATGCGAACAATCTGCTCAAATTGGGATATCAGGACATAGATGAGCCCACGTCCATATCTTTCTATTTCAATGACTTTGCGTCGAAGAACAGTTTCACAGACTTCATGAGGTCGTATAACGAGAAGTCTAAGGACGAGCATAAGATAAGATATACGGATATTACGGGTATACTTCTGAAATCTGTGGAGAAGATTATAAACAGCGTATCATATGTGCTCATTGCCTTCGTTTCCATATCATTGGTGGTATCGTCCATAATGATAGGTATTATTACATATATCTCGGTTCTGGAAAGGACCAAGGAGATAGGTATACTGAGGGCTCTCGGGGCATCCAAGAGGAACATATCATCCATATTCAATGCCGAGACTTTCATCATAGGAATACTGTCCGGACTCATAGGTGTGGGGGTAACATATCTTCTCAACATACCCATAAACAAAATTCTTCTGAAGCTTACCGAGAATGCAGATATAAAGGCAGTGCTTCCTTTTGAATCTGCCATTGTTCTGGTCGTAGTCGCTACGGTCCTCACAATGTTCGGTGGACTGATCCCGTCCAAGTCGGCATCGAAGAAAGACCCGGTCATAGCACTGAGGACTGAATGATGACATATGTGATAATTGCTGTAATAGCAGTGCTTGCACTGCTCAGCATAAGAAAAATAATAAAGGACAGGATGCTGTCCCACTGCTCAGGATGCAGCGGGGACTGTTCTTCCTGCAATATACACAAGGCGGTAAATAAATAATGAACTTAAGAGAACTCAAAACGGGGGAAAGCGCAGTAATAAGGAAAGTAGGCGGGGAAGGAGCTCTTCGCCAGCATTTTCTCGATATGGGCGTTATCCCCAATGCAGAAGTGACTCTTGAAAAACTTGCTCCCATGGGAGACCCCATGGAACTCAGCATCCACGGCTATTCACTGACACTGAGGCTCGCGGACGCCGAGAAGATCGAGATAGAACCCATAGAGAAGAGGACCCGTTCTCACGAGATATCCGAGGAAATGCAGGAGGAGATAAGAAAAGTCCTCCACCCGGGACTCGGAGAAGGCGGAAAGTATCACGACAAGAAGACTGAAAATCCGCTTCCTGAAGGCACGTTACTTAGCTTTGCCCTTGCCGGCAACCAGAACAGCGGAAAAACAACTCTGTTCAACCAGCTCACGGGCTCAAATCAGCACGTAGGCAATTTCCCGGGAGTGACTGTTGACAGAAAGGACGGTCCCATAAGGGGCTATGCTGATACGGATGTAGTAGATCTGCCGGGCATATATTCTCTCTCCCCGTATTCCAGTGAGGAGATAGTTTCCAGAGAATACATACTAAGCGAAAGACCCACAGGTATCATAAACATAGTCGATGCATCCAACATAGAGAGGAACCTCTATCTGACTTTGCAGCTTCTTGAACTTGAGACACCGCTTGTTGTCGCTCTCAATATGATGGACGAAGTCAGGGAAAACGGCGGATCCATAGAGATCAACGCCATGGAGGAGATGCTGGGAGTTCCTGTGGTACCCATTTCCGCAGCGAAAAACGAAGGTGTGGACGAACTTGTAAAGCACGCCATTCACGTCGCACAGTATCAGGAAAAACCTGAGGTCACGGATTTCTGTGAGGATGATTCTCCTGTGCACAGATGCATACACGGTATCATGACTCTCATAGATGACCACGCTAAGGCTGCAGGGATACCTGTAAGATTCGCTGCCACAAAGATGGTCGAAGGCGATGAGAGGGTGGAAGAGAGCCTTAACCTCACCCAGAACGAAAAGGAGATGATAGAGCACATCATACTCCAGCTTGAAGAGGAGAGCGGACTTGACAGGAGCGCTGCTATTGCCCAAATGCGCTTTTCCTTCATCGGTAACGTATGCTCTCACACTGTTGTGCGGCCTAAAGAGCGTAAGGAAAAGCTCAGGAGCGACAAGATTGATAAGGTGCTCACGGGCAAATTCACTGCGATACCGGCTTTCATAGCCATAATGGGGCTCATATTCTGGCTCACATTTGAAGTCATAGGGGCTGCAGGGCAGGATCTTCTTGAGAAACTCATAGGCCGGTTCACCGTGTCGGTGGATGCCTTCATGACGGCACACAATGTGTCAGAGGCTGTTCACGGCCTGGTGGTCAACGGCATATTCGCAGGAGTCGGAAGTGTCCTCTCCTTCATTCCTATCATAGTAGTTCTGTTCTTCTTCCTGTCGATGCTTGAAGATTCCGGATATATGGCGAGGGTCGCCTTTGTCATGGATAAGCTTCTTAGAAAAATAGGGCTTTCCGGAAGGAGCATAGTTCCGATGCTCATAGGATTCGGCTGTTCGGTGCCCGGAGTAATGTCCAGCAGGACTCTCCCGTCTGCAAGGGACAGAAAGATGACCATACTCATGATCCCTTTCATGAGCTGCTCGGCTAAGATACCAATTTATGCATTCTTCGTAAACGCATTTTTCAGTTCTCACAAGGGCCTCATAATGGTCGGACTTTACCTTCTGTCCATACTTGTCGGGATCATAGTAATATTGATAGCAAAGAACACGGCTTTCAAGGGTGAGGCGGTACCTTTTGTAATGGAACTTCCGACCTACAGACTGCCGGGTCTGAAAAATACACTTATGCTTCTCTGGGATAAGGCAAAAGACTTCCTTCAGAGAGCATTCACGATCATATTTATGGCAAGCATCATAGTCTGGCTCCTTCAGAGCTTTGACTTCGGACTTAATCTTGTGGAAGACCCCAGTACAAGCATACTTGCGGTCATTTGCGGCTTCATAGCACCGATATTTGCTCCTCTGGGCTTCGGTAACTGGCAGTCCGCCACCTCGCTCATTTCTGGTTTCCTTGCAAAGGAAAGCGTCGTTGGCACACTGGAAGTGCTTTTCCCCGGAGAAGCTCTCTATGCGATAATGAGCCCGGCAACTGCAGCTTCCATGCTGGTATTTTGCCTCCTGTATACCCCTTGCGTCGCAGCCATTTCATCCGTAAAGAGAGAACTGGGAGGTAAATGGGCATTAGGCGTTTGTCTGGGGCAGTGCCTGGTCGCCTGGATATGCGCATTCATAACCCATATCATCTGCGTCGCAGTCATGTAGGAGATAGCGATGATAAAAAAAGCAGACTGCCATATACATATGGTACTTGACGGCGTTTCTAACTTCAGGGACGCCATGAGGAGACACAGAGAATCTCCCGATTGGAAATTCATAAGGCAGACCCTTCAGGCCTATGCCGATGAGGGTATATATTATCTTCGCGACGGGGGAGATAAGTACGGCGCATGTCTCGCTGCAAGGGAGATAGCTCCCGAGTATGGGATTTCCTATCTTACGCCATACTTCCCCATATACAAGAAGGGCTGCTACGGTGCTTTCATAGGAGAAGGTTTCGAATACGAAAACGACTTTTACAGGCTCGTGAAGGAGATCAAGGCAAAAAAGGCCAACTTCCTGAAGATAATGGTATCAGGTCTTGTCGATTACGAGCATTACGGGCAGTTCATCTATGAAGGGCCCGATAAGAAGGCCATAAAGGAAATGGTCCATGTGGGGCATGAAGAAGGCCTCAAGGTAATGGCTCATGGCAGCGGTGAGAGATATCTGGAAGCAGTCATTGAAGCAGGTACAGACAGTGTTGAACACGGGTTCTATATAAACAACGACTGCCTTATCGAGATGTCCGAGAGGGGCACCATATGGGTCCCTACTGTATCGACTGTCGGCAATCTCGTGGATGATGAGCGTTACCCACATGAGATAACGAAGAGGATATTCGAGGAGTCCATGGCAAATATCGCAAAAGGCGCAAAGATGGGCGTCAGGATAGCCTGCGGTTCAGATGCCGGGGCGTACAGAGTTCCCCACGTTAAAGGAGCTCTTGATGAAATGGAATATCTGAAAACAGCCATAGGAGAAAAGGCTATTGAAATTGTGACGGAGGCAAATGATGGAATCTTTAAGAACTTTGTATAAGGTGGGCTTGGGCCCCTCCAGTTCCCATACCTTCGGCCCTAAAGCCGCTGCGGAGCTTTTCAAAAGCAGGTATCCCGATGCCGACCACTATACGGTGATCCTGTACGGATCCCTCGCGCTTACGGGCACGGGTCACGGAACCGGTAAGTCCATCAGGAGCGTGCTCGATGAAGTGCAGATCATACCCGATGATCAGGACACACCGGTCCCTCATCCAAATACCATGGATTTCATCGCGCTCAAAGACGGAGTCGAAGTAGGCACCATGAGGATCATGAGCATAGGCGGAGGAGCTATAGAGGTGGACGGGGAGACCCTTCCCAAAGAACGGGATGTTTACCGCGAAAAGAATTTCGATGAAATACTTTACCGCTGCTCTCATGACGGGATCACTATTCCGGAATATGTGAGACAGTGCGAAGGCGATGAAATATTCGAATATTTAAAGTATATCTGGAGAGCAATGTCAGACTGTGTGGAGGCAGGACTTGAACATACCGGTATGCTTCCGGGTCCTTTGGGTATTAGCAGAAAGGCTAAAATGCTTTCCGAGATGCATGTGGAAGGGGAGACCCCGGACGTGACACAGGACAGGGTGATCTCATCCTATGCCTTCGCGGTGGCGGAAGAGAATGCCTGCGAAGGGACAGTCGTGACTGCGCCTACCTGCGGTGCAGCAGGCGTAATACCTGCAGTCCTTTACTATATGCATCACGAGATGGGCTACAGTGAGGATGCCATTATAGATGCTCTGGCAACTGCCGGAGTCATAGGTAACGTCATAAGGACCAATGCATCCATTTCAGGTGCAGAAGCCGGATGCCAGGCTGAGATAGGTTCTGCATGCAGTATGGCTGCGGCAGCAGTTGCTCAGGTCTACGGATTCAATCTGCACCAGATAGAATACGCTGCCGAGGTGGCGATGGAGCATTCTCTTGGGCTTACCTGTGATCCCGTTCAGGGACTCGTACAGATACCTTGCATAGAAAGATGCGCAGTCGCGGCTATGAGAGCCTTGAACTGTGTTTC
The DNA here is from genome assembly GCA_964444315.1 of uncultured Oscillospiraceae bacterium. Lineage (GTDB taxonomy): Bacteria > Bacillota > Clostridia > Peptostreptococcales > Anaerovoracaceae > RUG13409. The sequence continues at coordinate 10,173 of CAYUGP010000022.1, forward strand.
CATAGCCAGGTTCCTGGCAGATACGAGAAAGATATCCTTCGATAACGTGGTAGACACCATGTACCGTACGGGAAAAGATATATCACCGCTTTACCGTGAGACTTCGGAAGGCGGTCTTGCAAGACTTTACGAATAAAAAGTGAGGAAAAAGTAATGGATATCGTTGAAAGGTTTCTTAAATACGTAAGTTTTGAAACAACATCGGTCGAGCACAGCGAGAGTTGCCCGTCTTCACCAAAAGAGCTGGAACTTGCAAAATACATTGCCGGTGAACTGAAATCTCTGGGCCTGGAAGATGCCCGTATGGATGAGAACGGATACGTGTACGCATCTCTTCCGGCCAGTGAAGGCTGTGAAGACAGGGATGTGATCGGACTCATCGCGCATATGGATACATCTCCCGATGCACCGGGTGCAAATATAAAGACGAGGCAGTTCAGATATGAGGGCGGAGACATTACTCTGAATGAAAGGGTATCGATTTCCGCAAAAGAATTTGACCTTGACTATTTCATAGGGCAGGAACTGATCGTCACCGACGGTACAACTCTTCTCGGTGCAGACGACAAGGCAGGAGCTGCGGAGATAGTATCTGCAGTGGAATACCTTCTTGAGCATCCTGAGGTAAAACACGGAAAAGTCCTTGTTGCCTTTACTCCAGATGAAGAGATAGGAAGGGGAACGGACAGGTTCGATCTGGAGCATTTCCCTGCGAAATATGCATATACTCTGGACGGAGGACGTATAGACAGTATAGAGTATGAATGCTTCAATGCAGCATCCTGCAGAGTAGTGGTGAACGGCTTGAACATCCATCCCGGTGCAGCCAAGAACAAAATGAAGAACTCTTTGCTCACTGCGAACGAATTCATCTCAATGCTGCCGCCTGCTGAAACTCCGGCTCATACCGAAGGCTATGAAGGGTTCTATCACGTGGCTGAAATGTGCGGAGATGAGACTCAGACGAGCATTTCCATGATCATCAGGGATCACGACAGGGACAAGTTCGAAGCAAGGAAAAACTATGTGCTCCATGCCGCTTCATACCTCAATGAAAAGTATGGCAAAGATACAGTTGTCGTCAGCCTTAGAGATTCATATTACAACATGAGAGAAAAACTGGAGCCTTGCATGTACATTGTAGACAGGGCTATAAAGGCTTTCAATGAACTGGGAATAGACATACAGCCGACCCCTATAAGGGGAGGCACAGACGGAGCCCAGCTGTCATACAAAGGGCTTCCCTGTCCCAATCTGCCCACGGGAGGAGAGAATTATCACAGCGTCAAAGAATTCGTTTCCGTGGACGCAATGAGGATGATGATAAAGGTCGTAGTCAAAATAGTAAGCGCAGTATGAAAAAAGTTATCATTCCTGTCTCAGAGCTGGCTGAGCTTTCGAGGCAGGAACTGCTGGAACAAATAAATAACGGTAATGTATCTCTGCTCAAAAGCATAGGAGCAGGTGAGCTTTATGATGAGATGGCCAAGCCCGGGGCTTTCTGCAGATTTCTCGTAAAGTATATCTGCGGCAATAAAGAGCGTGAAGAGATAAGAAAGAGGACCGTGAGGATACTCAGTTTCTTTGCTCCATCCAACCTTTTGAGAGCGTATTACAGGAACAGCGGATGCGTGGTCATAGGGTTCAACCATCCCTCACTCGGAGAGATATTCAGACTACTATACAGAGGTATCAGGGCTTTCCCGGACAGGGATTTTCTTTTTCCCGTGAATATACCCTGGTATGAAACCATAACGCCTGTGATCCCATATCTTAAAAGAGCCGGTATCACTGTTACTCCTATTATCACTCCAAAGACGGAATCCAAACTGCTCAGGATGTTTGAAGGGGATGAAGAGAAACTCCGGTATATCGAACACTTCAAGATAGCCTTCGAGAGAAGGTATATGACCGAAGTTAAAGAGTGCGCAGACAATAAAGGGATCATAGTTGTCGCACCTTCTGCAACGAGGCAGGCAGGCGTTTTCCCTGATGATAAGGCAAGAAGAGGCGAAGGGCATATACATCCCACAATGACCCTTATAGCCCACAGGATATGCAGGACTCCCGATGCGGATGTTGTATTCCTGCCTGTCACTATATTTGAGCCGGTATTAAACAACAAGAAATTCAACCTATTTAAAATTTATAACATCTATCCCTGCGAGCCTTTTGAAGCCGCCGAGGTCTATGAAATGAGCTCGGGGCATAGCAGGGATCTGGACTACCAGTTCCTAAAACGTATAGACGAGGTCTATTCAAAGAGACAGGAACTTGTAAAGAGCTTTATATAGAAAGAGCCGGGCCATTTTGCCCGGTTCTCTTTTCTTGTGCGCCCGGCGGCGCACGTTTCTAACGGGTGAAAGTCCCGAATCCGCCCGGTAGTGGGAAGGATACAGCCGAAGGCAAGGGTGTCCATCGTGAGGTGGAATCTGAAGGAAGCCGGATG
>CAYUGP010000023.1:0-12489 GCA_964444315.1 uncultured Oscillospiraceae bacterium
TGAATATATCTTCGGGGGTGCCGAAGTTGGATATGGTCTCCCCTTTTACGCACATTACCTTGTCTGATATCTTCTGGGCAAGGTCTATCTCGTGAAGAGACATTATGACAGTGATGCCCTTTTCCTTTGACATGGAGCGCAGTATGGAAAGAAGCTCCAGCTTATGCTTTATATCCAGGAAGGACGTAGGCTCATCAAGGACTATTATCTCTGGCTCCTGGCAGATGGCCCTGGCAAGTAGTATCCTCTGCCTCTGTCCGTCGGAAATGGAGTGAAAATCCCTTCCCGCAAGATCCGAAGCGTGGACTCTCTCCATCGCTGCATATACCTTTTCCCTGTCCTCTTCCGAAAGTATGCCGAGGGAATTGGTATACGGATAGCGGCCTGTGGCCACCACGTCGTAGCAGGTCATGAGTTCTCCCTTGATCCTCTCGGTGAGGACCACAGACACTTTCTTGGCAAGCTCTCTGAAGTTCATGTGCTTTACGGAAGCATCGGCTATATGATCGTCTCCCGAGATCATCTCAAGATGCTTCGTGATGCTCTTGAGTATGGTGGACTTGCCCGCTCCGTTCGGGCCTATGAGGGAGAGTATCTCTCCCTTTTCGATCTCTATGTTTATGTCATGTATGAGCACATTGCCGTCATAACCTACGGAAAGGTCAGATGTTTTGAAATAGTATCCCATGGCCTTACCTCTCCTGTTTCTTTATGAGCATGACTATGACGATAGGCGCCCCGAAGATGGCCGTGACCGTGCTTATGGAAAGCTCCGTAGGAGCAAATGCAACGCGGGCTATATAGTCGCAAAGCATGCAGAATACCGCGCCTCCCATGAAGGAAGCCGGTATTACCACGATGGGCTTTGCCGTATTGAGGAGCATCTTGACTATATGAGGCACAGCTATACCTACGAAGGATATGGGGCCTGCGAAGGCTGTGACAGTACCTGCCAGAAAGCTCGAGAGCATTATGAGGACTATCCTGAAAGTCTTTACGTTGACTCCCATGCTCTGGGCGTAGGATTCTCCCATCTGATAGGCACTTATGGGCTTTGCCAGAAGGAATACCACAAGGAAGGTTGCAAGGACTATAACCGAAGAAATGAGGACATCGTCCCAGTCCATACCGGAAAAGCTGCCTCTCGACCAGTTGTGGAGGTTGACTATGTCGGCATCCTTTGCAAAGGTCACTATGAACTCAGTCACAGCCGTGCAGATGTAGCTTATCATGATGCCCGCCACAAGGAGCATGGACATCTGCCTTATGGACCTTGCAGCCAGCAGCACGAAGCCCATGGATATGAGGGCACCCGCAAAGGCCGCAGCCACCATCATGAGAGATGATATGGACTTTACGTAATTGAGCACGATTATCATCATGACGGCCACGAAGAGTTTGGAGCCTGCCGAAATGCCCAGGACGAAGGGCCCCGCTATGGGGTTGCCGAAATACGTCTGGAGCAGGAAGCCGGCCAGAGCCAGAGCTCCTCCCAGGACCGCCGCAGTTATCATCCTCGGCATCCTGAGCTTCCAGACTATGTTGTATGCCGTCGTTTCTCCCTCGCCCTCGCGGAAGAATATGATCCTGAATATCTCCCTCACGGGGATATTCACCGATCCCGAATTGATATTCCATACCACGAGGAGGAACATAACTATGGCAAGACCGACGAACACGCCAGTGTATCTGGCATATGCCGCCGGTCCGGTCTTCATTTCTTTTAAAGAGCTTTTTTTCGTCATTATTGTCAGTTCAGTTTATGGATATAGTTGAGCGAAGAACCGTCGCCGGCCTCGCCGTTTATTATCTTATACATATCTTCGATGATGCTTCCCATCTTGTCGGTCTCCTGGTACATGCTCTTGGAGGTGCACCAGACCTCTCCGTTCCTGGATGCCTTGAAGGAAGGCAACACCGTGCTCAGATCGTAAAACTGTTCCATGGTATAGAGCTCGGCAGCTATACTGCTATTGTAGATTATAATGTCGGCGTCCACCGCCCTGTTGTAGAACTCTTCCATGCTCATGTTCACCGAGGACAGCTTGCTGCTGGCCTCCAGGTCCTTGAGTATATATACGCCGCCGGCCAGCTCTATCATGGCCGGTATGTAACCGTCTCCGGCATAGGTGACCACGTTGCCGCGGCTGTTCACGTAGAAGAAGGCCACGGTTTTTCCCGTGCTGGGCTTGGAACCGAAGTCCCTTACCTTTGCTGCCTGCTCTTCGTAGGCGGCACCGGCCACGTCAGCTTTTCCTATGATCTCACCGAAAAGCTTGACCCATTCGGTCCTGCCCAGAGGATGGTTCTCGTAGGTCGAACGCTCGACTATTACGGGTATACCGAGTTCCTCCAGCTTTTCCTTGACCTCGGGGGTGTGGTAGATCATGGTGTCCTCCACCGCAAGATCGCAGCCGCCGTCGAGAAGTATCTCGTAGTCCGGGGCGCTGTAATGGCCGGCATAGACTATCTTGCCCTCTTCCATGGCCTTGTTGGCCTCTTCCGTGGACCACTCGCCCGGTTCAAGACCCGAGTATGCCACCCTGTCCAGAGCCTTCATGGCGTTGAAGTGGGCCATGACCGAAGTCGCCGGAAGGTAGATGTGCTCCAGGGGCTGATGAAGAACGACCACATCATTGCCGAGGTCCTTTGGGGCCTTTCCGCCCTCGGGGACCACCATGATGTTGTCGCCGTTGTTTATCGTTATATATGAATATCCGCCATTATATCTGTAAATGGTAAATTCCGTCGCGAACTCAGTCTCCACGGTCTCCTCGTATTTAAGTCCCGAAAAATGAGGTACTTCACCCGACGCTTCTTCGCCGCTGCCGCATGCACTCAGACACAATACCAAAGACAGCGAAAGCAAAAGAGCTAATGCTTTTTTCATTGTTCTTTCTTCCTTTTTCTGAGGTTGAGACCGATCACGAGTCCGAGTATCAGCACCACCGCAGCGCCTGCCACGACGTAGCTTATGAGCTTTCTTCTCTCGGCCTGCTTGGCAGCCTCTCTTTCAGCCTCTTCCTTGAGCTCTTTGTAGATATCCTCTGCACTCTTAAGCTTCGAGAGGTTCTTGAGCTCTTTGGCTTCATCTTCAGTCAGATCTCCGACGGCTTTTCTTGCAGCCTCTATGTCTGCTTCGGACTCAAGGTTGATGTCGTCTCCTATCTTTTCGATCAAAGCATCGGCATCCGCTATTTTCTTCTCGATGGCTGCAAAGGCCTTTTCAGCGTCTTCAAGGACGCTGAGTTTCTTGAGACCTTTCTGCTCTTCTTCCGTGAAAGCATCAACAGCTGCTCTTGCAGCCTCTATGGCTTCCTTTGATCCGACGCTTACATCTCCTATCTCCTCGATGAGAGCATCTGCCGCACTGAGCTTCTTTTCAAGCTCAGCCTTGGCTATCTCCTCGGCAGAAGGTCCGCTCGGAGTAGGAATATATCCACCGCCACCACCTCCTGATGAAGCCTGAGGGATGCCGGACAGATCGAGAGTGAGCGTATAGGTGAGTTCGTAAGGCTGAGACATCGCCGTGGTATCAGCTACTATGGAAAAAGTCTGCCCCGGATAATTGATGTAAAACACCGAGTCACCACTGCCCGCCGGAGCTAAGATCTTCGCCCCGGTAACCGGATCATAGCAATAGTCATAATTAGGACTGCTCATGGTCAAAGCCAGTGTCGTAATGTTTCCTCCGGAAACGATAGCCGTTACAGCCCTGACACCGCCGCCATGACTGCCCACACCGCCGGAAAAACCGACTTGATAATAACCGTCCTGATAAGCTGCGAATACTGATACTGTTGACGTAAAGATGAGGCAAAGCATCAGGGCCAATGCGGCCCCGATGCTCAGCGCTTTTTTCAAAGCTTTATTCATTTTCTTTCCTTCTCATAGTGATAACTGATACAAATACTGCAAATGCGCAGACCATTGCGATCCACGAAAAAGCAGGGATCTGTTCTCCGGTATGTGAAGATTCATCCGGATCACCAGCCTGCTTGATCTCAAGTTCAAGCTCTGCAGATCCGTCGAAGAAGTTGACCTTAAGGGTATGTTTGCCTTCTGCGAGAGTCTCAAGGTACTCGGCATCTAAGGTGCCCTTCAGGCTGCCTTCGGATACTGTGTAATTTTCAGCATCGATCACGGTCCCGTCGATCTCGATGGATCCGCCGTCGGTGAAGTATCCATAGGTCAGATCATCATCGAAGCTTCTGTGTACCGTAAAACTGAAGCCTTCCGTGCTTCCCTTCTTCCACTGCTTCGGACCGTTTGCATCGAAAGTATACTCAAGCGCCTTCTGTTCAAGGTTCTGCATTGCAGCAACGATCGCAGCCGCCATGGCGTCTACTTCGCTCTGCGAGCTTGCATATTTATCTCTGACCACTGCTTCGACTGCCGCGTCGAGAGCTGCAAGGCTCTCATCGGTATAGTAATCTCTGTCTATGAGTGCAGCCTGGGAGATCGCCTCGTCTACAGCAGAGTAGTCTGCCTTCGGTGAGTCGTTGATCACGAGCGTAAGGTCGTCTTCGTTGAGCGTAAATACTCTTTCATACCATATCTCTTTGCTCACGGAATAGAAGCTTACGGTAAATGGCTCCGTTGCTATATTGTGAATCGACGAAGTGTCTCCCGGCGTTTCGATCCATCTTACGACGAGCGGGCATTTAAGATCTTCGCCTATAGCTATGGTTTCTGCTGCTGCTTCAGCTTCGGCCTGCGTGCCGATGAAGGCTTTGTCGAAGGATCCGCTGCCCATGGTGAGTATGACCTCGACCTTGTATCCGTTGGAGTTCGGTCCTCCTACTGAGTGAAGTACCGCACCGGACACCTTGAACATCTTGACGTTGTTCGTAACGGTCAGATCATCCGTCTTCTCGAAGTCTCCGACAACAAGAGTTTTTGCTTCAGTATCAAGTTCTGCCTGTCTGGGATAAAAGGCTCTTGCGAGATCGTTCTGGCCATCGAGATACTTTGTGTAGTAAGTATTGGATACTGATACCAGAGGAATATATGTTTCTCCATCGGCTACGGGGATCCTGAACTCATACTTATTGTCTGCATTCAGATATCCGTGGATCCAGCTGTCATTTCCGTTATCAGCAGATCCGTCCCCGTTAGCTACAGCCTGCTCATAAGTTCCCTTGAAGAGTTCTCTGTAGCTGCTGGCGCTGAGAGCCATGACGAGATATGTCTGTTCGCCGTCCTCTTCGAGATAGGCGGAAACAGCCTTGAACATTTGCGTAGTGTTCGTGATAGTAAGATCGATACGCTCGCCCTGCTGCCCGCCGGTAGCTGTAAGCGGCTCGCCCGCTATTACGATTGTCTTTGCAGATTTATCGATCGTGACCGTTCTCGTTACGCTCGTATCCGCTTCCTCATAAGGAGCATCCGCTGCAACGTGGAAGGTCATTTCGATAGGAGTCTTATCCTTGAATGCTTCCTTACCGGGAGCGTTGGTCATTGAGATCTCGAACTTTCCGTCCGCAAGCTGTGCTGTTGCTGTGCTTACGGCGCCGCTTACGACCGTCGGATAAGTGACGCTGTCATAGGTCGCATCTGACATGACAAGTGTAGGCGCTACGCTGTAGTTGTTGGAGTTGGGGCCTCCGACCACTCTCGTCGACGCTGTGGAACCGACCTTGAAGTCTTCCACATTGCTTGTAACGGCAAAATCAACAGTCTCGTTATAGTCATCCACCACAAGTGTTTTCGCTTCAACATCAAGTTCTACCTGTCTGGGATAGAAGGCTCTTGCGAGATCGTTCTGGCCATTGAGGTATTTTGTGTAGTAAGTATTGGATACTGATACCAGAGGAATATATGTTTCTCCGGCAGCGACAGGGATCCTGAATGCATACTTGTTATCAGCATTCAGATATGCGTGGATCCAGCTGTTGTTTCCGTTGTCAGCAGATCCGTCCCCGTTAGCCACAGCCTGCTCATAAGTACCCTTGAAGAGTTCTAAGTAGCTGCTGCCGCTGAGAGCCATGACGAGATATGTCTGGCCTTCTACCTTTTCGAGATATGCGCTGACCGCTTTGAACATTCCCGTGTTGTTCGTGATAGTAAGTGTAACCGGCTCCGAACTTGCTTCAGGCAGTTTGTCTTCTGCAGGGATAGCGAAATAGTACTGAGTTCCTGTCGTTCCGCCGTTGCTGTTACCGCTGCCTTCTGCTGCCGGCTTGAGCGGAGCAAAGGGAGTGGCTTTACCGCAATATGATTTCGGCACGGTAAAATTCAATGCATTGTTTTCAAAGGTGACTGCCGGCTCGGTGGCACCGGTGACATCCTCGATCCCGCACCAGGCAAAACCCATATACGTGGTCGTGTTACTGGGAACATAGTGGATCACCACGTTATCCCCGTCCAGTTCACAGGTCGTGCCGTCCTGGGGTCTGAACATACCGAATACGTCTCCGTTCTCCTTTATGCAGGTGACCGTGTCGCCGGCATAATTAATTGGGTCCGGAGTATCGGCATATACCGTTCCTGCATGCGGCATCGTCGGTACCGCAAGAAGCACCATGACCACGGCTACGATCATGGCTAAAATACGTTTAGTTGTTGATCTCATTCAAAGATCCCTCCTGAAAATATTTACTTTGGGCATCAAAAAATGCCCTCCTTCCGGAAAGGCATACATTGCGACATAAAAGACCGATCCCCTTAAGGGATCTTAGTCAAATACTGCAACTCGCTTTTCACGGAAGCTGTTACTACAGATATCAGCAGGTTTCCTGGCTTGCAGATCATAGCTCTCTGCGCCTTCTCATGCTTTGCAGCACAATGGCTTTTGCAGATCGCTTCCTGCTTACAGTGACCGGATCGCTCGAGACTTACACCCGATTCCCTTTCACCCGTTTGCACGGCACTGAAATCTATTTTTTATTATATATGCATAGTATATCTCGGTCAAGGAAAAAGCAGGCAAAGAAAAAGCAGAAGGCACAGGACCTTCTGCCGCATTTTCCTTTATCCTTTAGCTGCATTTCCGGAATGATTTACAGCAGCGCTTCGCTCATATCCGGATTGATAGTCTCCTTTGACATGACGGCTATGCTGCCACAGGCAAGGGCTGTTTTTGCTGTCTTCTCTGCAGAAAAACCCTTGACGAATGAATACACAAGCCCCGCCGTAAATGCGTCTCCGGCTCCTGATGCATTGCTCATGTCCATGACCTTTAAAGGCTCCCTGAAAAAGCTGCAGCCTTCCGAATCTGCATAGTAGCAACCTCTGGCGCCAAGGGACACTGCCATGCGCCTCGTTCCTTTGCCTATCAGCATGGCGCAGGCCTTCTCTATATCCCCGTCTTCTTTGCACTCCATACCGGCCAGGACTTCCAGCTCCATCAGATTGGGCTTGATCAGAAAGAAGGAACCGGCAAACTCCTTCATCCTTGCTGCTTTGGCCGTAGATACGGGATCGATGAAAAGAGGGATATCACCCGCAAGAGCAATAAGTTTTTTAAGCTGCTCTTCCGTCAGATTCGTATCGCATACTATAGCATCTGCTGACGAAATGCGTTCTTTATGCTCTTCCAGATGAGAAAGCGGCATGTTTTCAAGGACCGATGCATCGCAGGCTGCAACGAACATATCACCGTCTCCCTCAATGAGCGAAATATACGAAGAGCTGTGAAAGTCCCTGCTCCTTAGAACCATCTCCGTTTCTATGCCCCGTTCCCTGCATGACCTTATTATCCCGTCGCCGAAAATGTCATCGCCCACAGCGGTGATAATGGAGCAGTCCTGCCCCAGCCTTGACAGATTATCCAGTATATTTCTTGTGACGCCGCCAGGAGAGAGCACGAGCCTCCCGGGGTTCGAATCGTGGAGTATGAACTCTCCGTCTATCTTGAGGTGGACGTCCATGTTCGCACCGCCGACGCCCACTATCCTTTTTCTTCCCATGCTATTCACCGCCGTATTTGAGCCTTGCCGTCATGACCAGAGTCCCGCCGGGAAGGAAAGCACCCATTTCCACGGCGCCTTCCGTATTTCTCCTGTATACTGAAAGCTCATCTCCCTCCTTGCACTGAAGAGAATAGAATATCTCCGCATCGCTGATCGGATGTTTCCTTAATTCTTCACCGGACAAGAAACTCATGATGACTCTGGAATAGGCTGCATTGTTCATATGACCCACGAAATCCACGTCTACGGAGCTGACAGTATATCTGCCTGCAAGCTCGGCATCCGAAAAGTCCTTGTCCAGCCTGGTCATCTTAGATCCGAAGAGTCCGCTTTCTGAGTAAAGGAAGGTCTCAGGGATGTAGTCCCTAACGGACACCAGTTTTTCGCAGTTCTCAGTAGCCACAAGCCACTCGGTCTCTCCGGTCACGAGGATCTTTCCGTCCCTGTCCGTTACGAGGTATTCCCTATTCACGTATAGCCTTGAAGGTTTCATGAACCAGGTCTTTATGACCACCTCGTCCATCATCTTCGGGCATTCTTCGAAATGTACGCGGGTTTTTCCCACTATCCAGTAAAGGCCTTTTTCCAGCATATTGTAAACGCCGAAGCCTGAATCCTCTTCATGAAGGGTGGCTATGTCCATAAACAGATCAAGAGCCCCGGTGACGCTCAGCTTCCCGCTGAGATCACAAAGGCTCAGTAATATGGGTCTTTCTATTGTGTATTCGTTTTTCACTTGAGTCCGCTCCTGAGCATGGCCGGGAAATCGCTCCTGTCAAACATGAACTTGAAGAACTCCGTGACCTCTTCCAGAGAAGAAGGATCATCTTCGAGGTACATCGTATTGTATACACCTACTGCCCCGGCAGTCATGAAATCAAGAAGCAGAGAGGCGGTATCAAGGAATTCGGGCTTGAACTCCTTCCGCGATTTCTCAAGGATGATGCCCTTGATACTCTCGACTATCTTGCTTGAAAGTCTTGCATATATCCCTGCAGAATAGAGGAGCCTGAGAAGGTCACTGTGCCTTTGCAGACCCTTTGCGATCTCCGTATAGAGGTAAGCCGGATCGTTCACCAGTACGTCGAAAGGGGTTTCCTCCACGAAGGAGAGGACCCAGCTGGAGCAGTTGTTCTCAAGTTCCAGCAAAACGGAATCTATATTCTCATAATGGTTGTAAAAGGTTTTCCTGTTAACATCCGCCAGTTCCGTCAGTTCCGATACGGTTATCTCGGATACAGGCTTTTCTTCCATCAGTTTGAGAAGGGTGTTGGTTATGGCATTTCTTGTCTTGCTGACTCTTCTGTCAGTCTTAACATACTTTTTCATAGCGTCTTCAATCCACGATTTACATTTACATTGTGTATTAATATACACTTTTGTATGAAATTGACCATTGTCTGCTTTCAAATCATATAATAATATACATATGCGTATTTTTCAACGCGTTTTTATAATCTGTGGAAAAACTTTGCAGGGGTTTTCCCCTGTAGTTTTCTGTGTTTTGGAGGCTTTTAATGATCACAGCAAAAACACCGTGGAAAGATCACCTGGGTGATGTTCCATTTTCTCTTGACTACTTCGGCGGAACCATGTTTGAAGCCCTGGAGCTTCAGGCAAAGGAACACCCCAATTACATAGCGTTCGATTTCATGGGCAAATCGACCACCTACAAGGATATGGTCAAAGGTATTGAACAATGTGCGAAATCACTTAAGACCATAGGGGTACGCGAAGGCGACAAGATAACCATCGCACTTCCCAACTGTCCTCAGGCAATATACATGTTCTACGCCATCAACCTGATCGGCGGCATAGCGAACATGGTACATCCCCTTTCCTCGGAAAAGGAACTGGAATTCTACATCAACGAATCAAACAGTGTCACGGTCGTGACTCTCGACCAGTTTTACGGCAAATTCGAGGCCATACGCCAGAACACCAAAGTGGTGAACATTATCATCGCAAGGATCAAGGACGAGCTCACGAAACCCATGAGAGCGGGATATATGCTCACTGAAGGAAGAAAGATACAGAAGATTCCCTACGATGCACCGGTCATCATGTGGGACAAGTTCATGCAGCTGGGCAGATACTGCTTCTGGAACTACAAGGTTGAAAGAAAAGCCGAAGATCCGGCGGTCATCCTCTATTCCGGCGGTACCACGGGTACCACGAAGGGCATACTGCTCTCTAACAGAAACTTCAACGCCCTGGCACAGCAGGTGGTTGCGACCAACCCCATGTTCAGAGCAGGAGACAAAATGCTCGCCGCCATGCCCATATTCCACGGCTTCGGACTCGGCGTATGCATACACACCATGCTCTTCAACGGCGGACGCTGCATACTCGTGCCCAGGTTCACGCCTGCATCCTATGCAAAACTCATGGTCAGGAAAAAGGTCAACTTCATCGCAGGTGTCCCCACCCTTTACGAAGCTCTCTTAAGACTTCCGGGTATGGAGCATGTGGATCTGTCCTCTCTTAAAGGCGTGTTCTCCGGAGGAGACTCCCTGTCCGTGGAACTCAAGAAAAAGCTGGATAAGTACCTCGCGGGCTGCGGATGCCCGGTACAGGTAAGAGAAGGATACGGGACCACAGAGACCGTTACCGCATGCTGCCTGACACCCAGGCACATGTACAAGGAAGGCAGCATAGGACTGCCTTTCCCGGATACGTATATAAAGATAGTCGAACCGGGCACAGACAAAGAACTGCCCTACGGCGAAGAAGGAGAGATACTCCTTGCAGGGCCTACGGTCATGATGGAATACGTGAACCATCCGGAAGAGACTGCAAACACCCTAAGAAAACACGATGACGGCCTCACCTGGGTCTACACTGGAGACCTTGGCACCATGGACGACGAGGGCTTCATATACTTCAAGGGCAGAAGCAAGAGGATGATAGTATCTTCAGGCTACAACATTTACCCCGCCCAGCTCGAGAATATCTTCGATGCATGCGACCTTATCTCCATGAGCTGCGTCATAGGTGTGCCCGATGATTACAAGATGCAGGCCGTAAAGGTCTTCTGCGTGCTCAAACCCGGAGTGCCTAAAACAGAAGAAACAAAAGAGAGCATCATGAAATATGCCCGTAAGAACATAGCCAAATACTCTCTGCCTAAAGAAATTGAATTCAGGGATGAACTCCCCAAGACCCTTGTGGGAAAAGTCGCCTACAGAGTCCTGGAAGAGGAAGAAGCTGCAAAGTTAAGCAGCTAATATACCGATGCAATGGCTTCGAAAAAGCCTCTGTCTGCCTCGGTGAGCACGGCACCCATATAGATCTCGGTGCCGTCAGGATATATAGCACCCATTCCCAGATACATCCCGGGAACGAATCCCTTATCGATGATCTGCCTCGCATTGGGGAAGTAAAGAGACGAGAGTGCGGATGCACCGTCTCCGCTCACCGTCGATCCGGTAGATATTTCACTGCCGTCAGGGTATGTTACGACAAGACCTATGGTCATGCCGTCAACTATACCCTTTTTTAATACCTTTCTTGCCTGGGAACCGAAATCGGGGTGGTTGTACATGAAATTCGTGACCTCGCCCCTCATGCTCAGAAGTGTGGACAAATTGAGGACCACACCCTGATCTGCAGGGGGCTGAGGCTCAGGTGCAGGCTCGGGGCTTGGCGCCGGCTGTTCCTGGCTGCCTGAACTTTCCTGCTGCTGCGCCTGTTCATCCTGCTTTTCAGCTTCAGGCGATGGTTCGGGGACGACCTCAAGCCACATGGCCCTTAAAATGGCATCATCATTAAGGGCTGTCTCAAAGTCGTACTCCACATCCCCGATCATCCACTTGTTGAAGGTGAATCCCTCCTTTTCGGGATCCTCGGGTCTGGCCGCGGCAGTTCCCCTCGGAATGACCTGAGACTCAATTTGGGTCCCTCCGAAGGTATCGAATTTCACTGTTATATTTTCACTGGGCTTCTTTTTCCAAAAGACAGCTGCTGCGCATACGGCAGCAGCTATCAGAAAGATAAAGATCCACTTTCTTTTTTTCGGCATAAGGCCGCCTTTCGTCTATTTAGTAAGAAGTTCCTTTACGGAATCAAGGAAGGGAAGATCCGAATCCTCGACCCTGACTCCCATCTTGTATTCGGTCCCGTCGGGATATCTTACTGCGATGGCTATCTCCTGATCCTCGCAGAATCCCTTTGCGAAGACTTTTCTTGCCTCAGGGACGAACTTGGAATGGTTTTCTTTGAATACGCTTAAATGATCCTTTATCTTGAAAAGTGCTGAAATATTCATGGCTTTATTCCGCCTCGACTATTCCTTTCAGTATTTCTTCCTTGGTCCTGTGCTCAGGCTCTACCTTGAGCTGTACTTTCTTTATGACAGCTATGAGTATCGCCTCGAGGATGAAGTAGATTATGGTTACGGTGATCAGCGAGAAGAAAGCTTCGTAGGTCCTGGACCTTACAAGGTCTGCAGCCTTAGTGAGATCTCTCACCGCTATGTATCCGACTATTGCGGTCTCCTTTATGAGTGCGACCACGTCGTTCCTGTAGATGGGCATGAAGTGCCTTGCAGCCTGAGGCAATATGATCTTAAAGAAGC
>CAYUGP010000024.1:0-12409 GCA_964444315.1 uncultured Oscillospiraceae bacterium
AGCCTCTGCTTTTGCAGAGGCTTACTATCGTATCCATGGTAAATTCTTTACTCATAGAGATCTGATTCTTCTTCCTTTATTGTTTCTTCTGATTCCGTCTTTAAAGCATTACTTATCAGTACTGTCGTCGCCGCCAGCAGGCTGATCCCTATCCACGCTGCTCTCCTCTTCAAAATCGATATCGGAGATATCCAGGATCTTTTCTTCTTTGTTGAGGAACTCACTGACTTTGTCTTTGGCGCTTGCATAAATCTCACTCCCTTTTTTCACTGCTCCTTCATAAAGTCCGGAGCCAACTGCTTTGGCGGAATCGATTATTTCTCCGCTCTTATCCTTTACCTGGTCGAAAATGGCGCCGCCCTTTTCGACTGCAGAACCGTAAATCGATCCGCCCTTTGTCTTCAGTTCGTCTACGATGACTCCGGTCTTATCCTTTACATTGCTTGCAACTTTTTCAGCTTTGTCGTTAACGTCCACCACAGTGCCGTCCTCTTTTATGAGTTCCACTTTGCACTTGGTAGCTGCGCTGGCTACTGCCGCTGCTATGACTCCCCACGGGAAAGCCAGAGCTGCCACGGCACCTACGGTAACCGGTACGTTAAGGATGATGTCGTCTCCCCTGTATATGCGGATCTTTGAGACATTGCCCTTGCGCACGGTCTCTTTTACTGATCTTACGATATTGTCTACCGGTGAAGGAGATCCGTTCTCATAGTCGTTGTTGATGTTTTCTTCCACGTAAATGATGGCATCCACAACGTTACCGTTGGTAAAATCCAGAGCGTCTTTGGCCTCCTTGTAGCTGACTCCTGTACGATCTTTTACGAGTTCGATCTGTTCTAATGAAATTTCCATTACTAATCCCCCTTTACTATATTCGAAATGTCTCTGATTTGAGATTTCCGATACCTAGGTTATCAAAAATGTACTGTTTTATCTGGGACTCCAGAGGTATCCTCAGTTCCTCGGATACCGACAAACTTTTAAGTCCCGACATCGGATGCTGTTCGATGTATCTGACTATGTTGATTTTATCATCACTTGCCCCGCTGAGCAACGGATTTTGTGATAATGCCAGGCCCGATACGGCCAGGGCTTTTATCTGATATGCTATGACCGGCGTATCGAATTCCGTTTTCCTGTCCGCAATGAGTTCCAGAAAGCTTTTCAGCAGCTCGTACATGCGCGGAGACGTTTCATCTTCGGGAACCATCTTTTCCGTCAGTTCCAGAACGTAGGATGCGGCCATGTACTTGTCAATGTCCTCGCCTATGGAGTAAAAGCTCTTTACGGTCTCCGCTCCGTTGATGCTGAAGCTGTCTCTTCCTTTGTAGAGCTCATACCTGCCCATGGTGAAAGGCCTTAGAGCAAGAGAAGATTTGTTTCTCCCTTTTTCCGGTATCGACGTGCCTGCGGAGATCATCCCGTATTTCTCCGTCAGAAGCAGTATCATGCGCCTGCCTCCTGTCGTCTTTATTTGTTTCAGTATGATCCCTTCAGTCTCCGTGTACATGTATACATTATACCAAAAAGTCAATTTGTTTTACTACTATTTCAAGATATTACCCTTTTCTATCTTACCTTGGCAATGTGAATATGGTATGATTTTTCAGTATTTAAGGAGCAATACCAAATGAAAGACGTATATATACTGGACGGTGCCACAGGCACCGAACTCATAAAAAGAGGTTACGACGGAACTGATCAGGCGGAATGGATACTTTCCCACTCTTCGGCATTCGGCGAACTTCAGGAGGCATACAAAGAAGCGGGAAGCGATATACTGTATACACCGACTTTCCTTTGCAACAGAGCCCAGCTTGCCCTTACCCATACGGAGGACAAAGTGCAGGAGTACAACGAGCGGATGTATGCGCTGGCCGCAAAACACGGCACGAAAGTTTTCGGTGATCTGGGACCCACAGGCCTTTTTTCAGGAAGGCTGGGAAAGACCACGGAGGCCGAGATATATGACATATACAAAGAGCAGGCATCCGTACTTGAGCGCTGCGGCGTGGATGCTTTCATTATAGAGACCATGATGACGAAAGAAGATGCCCTTAATGCACTCAGAGCGGTAAAAGACGTAAGCGACAGACCTGTGATACTGTCCTTAAGCTGCGACAGAAGAGGACGGCTTTTAAGCGGAACCGACATCCTGGAAGTGTTTGCCGAAGCACTTGCCTACGGACCTTATGCCTTCGGACTCAACTGCTCCACAGGACCGGATGACATGCTCCCTCAGATAAAAAGGATACATGGATTCACGGATCTTCCGCTGCTTGCAAAGCCCAATGCAGGGCTGCCCGTCATGCGCGGGGGAAAGACCGTATACGACTGTCCTCCCCTGAAGTTCGCATCCTATGCAAGGGAATTCATCGAAAACGGCGTAAAATATTTGGGCGGGTGCTGCGGCACCTCGCCTGAACACATCAAGGAACTGGTAAGGAATATATGATCGGCTATCCTAACATAACTAAACTGACAGGTATATCAGACCCTGATATACTTCTTGATTTCGCAGACATAGAAGAGGCGTTAAGGCTCGGCATCGCAAAGCCTGTAAAAACCATCCCCGGCAAAGGGCTCCTCGCAGCCATCGAAGACGAAGTCGTATACATTCTCTGCGCCCTTGATAAGGAAAGTTCTGCACAGCTCATGAAAGAACTCCCTAAAGACAGGACAGTAGTTCTCTGCATTCACGGAGAGGAAGCCATTGAACTTGCAAAGGAAGAACTGGGGGCAGCATACGAAGATACCTATTACCAGTACGTATATACCGGAAGCTCTGAAGATATATCCAAGCACATGAAATGTGCAGACGGCTATGATCTTGAGATATTCCATCCCGGAGACGAATATTTTGATACGGTGAAAGAATACTACGATCTGGTACCCGAAGAGGATCTCAGACGGGATTTCCATGACCCCTCTTTCCTCGGAGGTCTTTCGGACGGTGAGCTTGCCTGTTTCATCGGTCTTCACGGGGAAGGCGCCATGGGTCTTCTGAGGGTATTTCCCCAGTTCAGGCGCAGAGGGTTCGCGGAAAAGATCTATTCGACACTCATATATAACCAGCTCAAAAGAGGCGCCATACCCTACTGCCACGTCGACATAACAAATGACGCTAGTATACATCTTCAGAACAAGCTCGGATTCGTCCGTGCCGGCATGAAAGTCGCATGGATGGTGCGCAGAGCCTGAACCGATTTCACCCTGACAGCGATTGTAAAAAAACCTCAAAAATGGTAAAATGCATTGTTGTACATTTTTGAGTATTTTTTGTTATGAGCGATATACGTTACAGACACGAACTTAAATATCTCATAGATCCCTATGATGCGGCTGTCCTTAAGAAACAGCTGGCCTTGGTGTGCAGACAGGATCCTCATTCAAAGTCCAAGGAACTGTCCTACAGCATCAGGAGCCTGTACTTCGACGACGTGAGAAACTCCGCCTATGACGACAAAGTCAACGGAGAAATGACGAGAAAGAAATACAGGATACGCATGTACGATATGGACAAAAGCTTTATAAAGCTGGAGTGCAAACACAAGGATGACATCTGGACCTACAAACAGGACCAGAGCATCAGCGAAGAAGTCTGCAGGAACATCATAAAGGGTGATTATCACCTCATAGAAGCGGACGGTATCCTTCTTGAACAGTTCCTTGTCGATGCAAGGCTCTTCGGCCTTAAGCCCTCAGTCATAGTAGACTATGACAGGCTGGCCTTCATATATCCCGTAAGCGACGTAAGGATCACGTTCGATGAGAACATCAGGTCCGGAAGATACGACCACGATTTCTTCAAAACAAGTGTGAACACCTTCGATGTGGGTGACGGAAAAAGCGTGGAACTGGAAGTGAAATGCAATGAGTTCATTCCCGACCACATACTCTCCATACTCGGCAGTGTGGATAAATGCAGAATGGCTATAAGCAAATATGCTCTGGCATATCAGTTAAAATAGAAAAAGGAAAGAATAATGAGTATTATCGATGCACTAAAAAAAAGTATCCTCGAGCAGTTCGACACGTCCCTTGATATCAAGGACGTCATGTTCAGTCTGCTCGTGGCATTTCTCATCTCCATGCTTATCGTCCTCGTGTACAGGAAATCCTTCTCCGGTATCGTATACCAGAGGAGCACGGCTCTGACCATCATACTCCTGACCATGGCGACGAGCATGATCATAAGGACGATCAACTCCAACCTGTCTTTGTCTCTTGGTATGGTCGGTGCCCTGAGTATAGTAAGATTCAGGACCGCCATCAAAGATCCCGTCGACACAGCCTTCCTCTTCTGGGCAGTCACGGCAGGGATAATGTCAGGAACCGGGCTTTACGTCATATCAGTGGCAGGTCCTCTTGGCATAGCAGTCATCTACTACGCTTCCTATCTCGTCAGCGTCAAGACCAAGAAGCAGTACCTTCTCATAGTCACCTATGACAACAAGCTCAGCGCAAAAGTAGACGAGGCTCTGGGCAGGATCAAGAAGAAACAAATAAAGAGCAAATCCATGACCGGAGGACTCACGGAAGTGACATATCAGGTGGTCTACGACAGCACCGTGGACGACGTGATGACCGACCTTAAGACAGGCATCAAAGTCAAGAGCGTGAATCTCGTGGCATATACCAATGATTTCGGAATGTAAGCGATGGAACAGGAACGGGTAAAAAAAGATTACAAATTTCTTATATTGATCTGCTCCCTTCTTGCAGTCGCCGTAGGCCTCGGGATCTATCTTGAAAAGCTCAGCTCAGATCGCATACCTGAGCCCGCGGTCCTCCCGGACGAAGCCGACACTGCTGTCTACAGCGACCTTGTTATAAGCGAGGTCCTCACTAACAACGGCGGAGTGTATATCAGTGAAGACGGTCTTTGCTGCGATGTTATCGAGCTGTATAACGGCGGCAGCAGTGCCGTCGATCTTTTCGGATACGGTCTTTCAGACAGAGGTGACAGGATCAAATGGGCTTTCCCCGACGTATCCATCGGCCCCGGAGAATACCTGGCAGTGAATCTGACCGGCAAGAGCATGGAAGGTCTCAACGCCAATTTCAAGCTCTCCAGCAAAGGCGGAGAGGAACTCATCCTCATCAACAACAAGGGAAAGATCATAGATGCCGTAAAGCTCAATGCTCTCGGTAAGAACCAGAGCATGATACGCGACGGAAGGAACTGGCTCATAGTCGACCATCCCACTCCGGGATTTGAAAATTCCGAAGCAGGGCTTGACGCTTACAGAGCATCTCTCTATGCCGAAGGAAGCGTGGATATAGCGGTGAACGAGCTCCTTCCCAAGAACAACGGGAACTATATAAACGAGCACGGACGCTATGACGGATATATAGAATTCATAAACATCTCAGACAGCATCTGCAACCTGTCTGACTACTATATCAGCAACGATATTTCATCACCATTCAAATATCAGCTGCCTAAATACTATCTGTCCCCAGGAGAGATCTATCTTCTCTATGCTGGAGACAATTCCTATTCATCCGAAGAGTATACGGGTTTCGGTCTTCAGAACAAGACCGGTTCCCTCTTCTTCTCAAAGGACGGGAAGATCATAACGCAGGTCGATTACGAGAATGTGCCCAACGGTTGCGCGTATATAAGGAACGACGACGGCTCCTACTATATCAACAACTCACTTACTCCGGGCTTTCCCAACAACGCCTACGGAGTGGATGAATTCCAGAAAGAGCACATGAAGACTCCTGAAGGACTGATCATCAGCGAAGTGATGACATCCAACAACACGGTGATACCTCAGAACGGATATCAGTTCTACGACTGGGTAGAGTTTTACAACGGCACCGGGGAACAGGTCCTTCTCTCTGATTACAGCCTGGCAACGGCCCTTGCAGACTCAGATGCGTTCAGGCTCCCAGAGACTACTCTCGACCCGGGCGCCTACTATGTCCTCATGTGCAGCGGAAATACGGAGCTCTCAAACAATTCCTATGTCCATTCAAATATAAAGCTGGGCAATGCCGAGACCCTTTACCTCATCAAAGACGGCAAAGTGACGGACAGCGTATTCGCATACGATATCCCGAAGGATATGACCTATTCCAGAGATGCAAACTACGGGTGGACGTACACAAGCCCCACTCCGGGATCCGGCAATCATTCGGGATACAGATTCATCTCCCCTGCGCCGTCCATCGATCTTGATTCAGGAGCATACAATCACGTTTCCGGCCTGTCGGTCTCCCTTTCAGGCCCGGGAAACATATATTTCACCATGGACGGATCTGAACCTAACATGGGTTCATATTTTTATGCAGGGCCCATATATGTGTCGAACTCCACGGTAATAAAAGCCAAAGCCGTTCTGGACGGCGGCATGATGAGCGAGACCGTATGCCACAGCTACATACTCAACGATCCCCACGCCATGCCTGTGGCTTCCATATCCATGGATCCGTGGCAGTACAACTACATGTATCACAATTTCATGGATACCGTTAAATTTCCTGCATATTTCGAACTGTTTGACGGAGACAAGACCGCTGCCAGCCTTTGCGGTATCGGTCTTTCAGGATATACAGGCCGCCAGTACAACAAAAAGAATTACGGTCTTAAGTTTGACAGCGAATACGGGGCGAAAAGCCTTGACTACCAGGTATTTGAAGACCTGGACTGTTCCAGCTTTGACAGCCTTGTGCTCCGCGGAGGAAGTAACGCGGAATTCTCCCTCCCCTGGAAGGATGAATTCGCATCGAAACTGGCTCAGGACTGCCTGCTCACGAAAAGGAGCAAGACCTGCGCTCTCTACATCAACGGCATCTACAAAGGGATATTCAACCTGCGCGAAAAGGTCACCCCGAACATGATAGCCGAAAACTTCAACGTGGATAAATCCAAAGTCAACATATCAAGATGGTCCGGCAACCTGGAATACGGTCAGAACGTCTGGACGGAAGTTCTGAACTGGGCTGCAGCCCACGATCTTTCATCAGACGCAAATTACTACGAATTCTGCCGCATGGTGGACGTGGAGGAACTCTGCGACCTTTGGATATTTCAGATGTATATGGACAACCCGGACATATACAATATACGGGTATATTCCCATCCCGACATCGACGGCGGCAGATGCAAGTTCATCTACTTCGATCTGGACCTGGGCTTCTACGGGCCGAACTCCAACTATCTCTACGCCATAGTGTTCAATCCTTCGGGCTATGCCGAGGATCTGTCGGGCCACCAGTATGATATAAGCGTGAACCTGAACCTTCTCAGGAACCAGAAGTTCAGGCAGCTCTTCCTGGAAAGGCTGAGCTATCACCTTCACAATTCTCTGTCGACCGACAATACCATCGCTCTTTTTGACTATTACACCAACCTTTATGCCCCGGAGATCACCAGGGACCTGAATATAAACGGATACAGTACAGACTGGTATAACAGCAATATATATGAATTTAGGTATATAATAGCTAACAGAACATGGACTCTCATGTCTTACGCACAGTATTTCTTCGGCCTCTCATCGGCTGAAATGAGCAGTATATTCGGAGATCTATATTGACGGGAGGACTTTTATGAACAAGAAAAAGGATACCGTAACAGTAAGGCTTCTCGGCGGGTTTTCCGCCATGTACAACGGAAGTGACCTTATCGACAGTTCGCACAGCGTATCGCAGTATGCCCAGATGATGCAGCTTCTGCTCTACTACGGAAAAGCAGGAGTGAGCAGAGGACTCATGAAGGAGGTGCTCTTCGGAGACAGGGACATCGATGACGTGCAGCACGCCATGAGAAACATCATCTACAATGCGAAGAAGCGTCTCAAAGCTTCAGGACTGCCGGAGGCAGAGTACATCACCGTAAAAAAAGGAACCTACTACTGGACCGAAGAGATACCTGTCCTATGCGACACGAAGAACTTCGAACATCTTTACGAAAAAGCCCAGGATGCACTCGACGAGACAAAAAAGCTTGAGATACTCACCGATGCCATCCATGAATACGGCGGAGAGTTCCTCTTCGGACAGACCACAGCCACATGGGCTGTAAGGGAATCTCTCTATTACAGGGACCTCTTCGGCAAGTGTGTCGAAGAAGCGGCACAGCTCATGAGAGAACGTCTCCTCTACAAGGATATGCTCGCATTAGGCGAATACGCTGCGAAAGTCGATCCCTATGCCGAATGGGAGAGCCTCTCGGTCGAAGCTCTTTCGTCTCTCGGAAGATTCAAAGAAGCCGAGATCCTGTGTGACCGTACAGTGGACCTGTACATAAACGAACACGGCCAGAGAAATCCAGCCTACGTAAGAGACCTTGCCAACCGCCTCAGCGCCGGCATGGTACACAGCTACGCGGACATAGAGCAGATACAGAGCGATCTTGCCCTTCCATGGGTGAACGCAAAGGGAGGCCTCTTCTGTGCCTACCCCGTATTCCAGGAAGTCTACAGGACCCTGAGCAGGCTCATGGAAAGACATGCAGACAGGTTCTTCCTCATGCTCTGCACCATACTGGACAGCAAGGGCAACATCATGGAGAGCGGCCCCAAACTCGACGAGCTTTCTCCAAGGCTTCAGGAAGCCATAACCGTGTCAATAAGGCATTCCGATACCGTCAGCAAATACGGGCGCGGTCAGTACCTGGTGCTGCTCACCAACACGAGCCGCGAGGACTGCGAGATCGTAAGAAAAAGGATAGACAAGACCTTCCTGAGTCCCAGCCAGCGTACTGGTGTCGACTACCAGATCAATACGGCGATAATCTCGCCCGATCAGTTCGCAAAAATGTAGAATGATCAATCAAAAAGATGCCTTCATCGTTGAAGGCATCTTTTTTCTTACTTGCTACTCGATGGCGTTGGCTGCATCGTATGCAGTCTTCGTTGCATTCGCTATATCAGAAGTTCTCTCTCCTGCGCAGTCACCTATGAAGGTATAGGGGACCTTGAGTCCGTCAAGGACCGGTCTCTCCTGTTTTGATCCGACTGCCATGACGACGAAATCAGCCGGGATCTCCAGCGTCTCCTGCTTTCCGTCAGTCTCCGTGGTGCAGATGATCTTGCCCGGTTCTATCCTGTCGAGCTTTGTGTTCACGTACATCTTGATCCCGTACTTTTCGTAGTTCTCCATCATGTACGGACGTATGGTTGCGCTTTCTGTCTTTGCCACCATATCAAGCATCTCTATGACAGAGACTTTCTGCCCTATGAATCCAAGATATTCTGCAGTCTCCGCTCCGACCTGGCCTCCTCCTATGACCGCCACATCTCCGAATACGACAGCCTTATGATCGAGAACGTCCCATGCGTTGGTCACATGCGGCAGATCGTATCCCGGGACTTTTACCGTTATACAGGAAGCTCCAGTGGCGACCAGAACGTGATCGAAGGTATTGAGGGTGTCTATATCCGCTTCTTTTCCCATATGGAAGACGACATCCAGTTTGGGAAGCACTTTCTCATAATAGCGCAGGCTTCTGAACATCTCCTCTTTTCTCGGAGGAACTGCAGCCATATTGATCTGTCCGCCTATGCGGAGTTCCTTCTCGAACACCTCCACGTGATGTCCTTTGAGTGCTGCGACTCTGGCAGCCTCGAGCCCTGCGATGCCGGCTCCCACGACTGCGACTTTTTTCGGAGTTTTTGCAGGGGTGATATGCCTTTCTGCTTCATGCCCGTTCTCAGGATTGAGAACGCACTGGATATATGATGCGTTCATGATGCCGTCTGTGCATCCCTTGTTGCACATCATGCAGAGCCTTATCTCATCTGCCCTGCCTTCGGCACACTTGTTTCCTATATCCGGATCGCATACAAGGGGTCTTCCCATGGCTACTATGTCGCACTCACCGTTGGCGAGAAGCGCTTCCATTGCTTCCGGAGTAACTATCCTTGCTACGGCGGAAGTGGGGATGGATACAACTTCTCTTATGCGTTTGTGTGCTTCCATGGAAGTCCCGTAAGGCTGGATACCCATGGGAGGGATGGTGTCCGCTATATTGCTGGTGTGGTTGGCTCCCGCGATATGTATCATATCGACGCCTTCCTTTTCCAGTATCTTTGCATATTCTACGGCCTCTTCAAGAACGAGGCCGCCGTTTCCTCTTATCTGGCCGTTGGCCATGGGAAGCCTGATGCCGAGTTTGTAATCGATGAGCATATCGGGAACTGCCTTCTTGATAGCTCTTACCATCTCCGTGGAGAACCTCGTCCTGTTTTCGAAGGAACCTCCGAATTCATCGGTCCTCTTGTTGAGCTTGGTGGAAAGGAGCACACCGTTGAGCCTGTCTCCGTGGATCTGGATAACATCGATGCCGGCTTTCTTTGCTATGACCGCAGCATCCGCCGCCTTATCGATGAGATGGCGAAGCTGTTCTGCGCTGGCTTCAAAGGGGAAGGTCTTCATGCTTTCGGCCATGAACTTTCTGGCTGCCTGAGGATCCGTCTTCTGTATCTCCGAATACTTTTCCGCATCGAACTCCCTGTAAAAAAGCTGTACGCCGAGTTTTGTCCCTACGGCATGGCAGGCGTCTGCAAGGGGCTTGAAGTTAGCTATATCATCATCGGAAAGGATCTTGAGTCCGAAGCCCGGAAGACAGCTCACGTTTCCAAGAACTATATATCCGCATCCGCCTTCAGCTATCCTTTTATAGAAGTTGAAACTTCTTTCCCCTATAGCACCCCAGTCTTCATAGCCTGTGGTCATGGGCGGGAACATGATCCTGTTTTTGAATGTTACTCCGTTGATGGTGATCGGTTCATTTATTTTCATTTATGTGCCTCCTTCTTGACTCTATTTGTATTCTGCTTTTTCGACAGTGAACATAAAGACGAGAAAATGCTCAAGTCCCATCGCCTCAAATCTCTCTTTCATATTGCTACTTTCGACCATGATGCGTTTGACTTCAGGGTCGAGACACTCTTCGGCAAGGCCTGTCATCCTTATCCAGCCCCTGCCTTCGGGCTTTCTCGCAACGATCTGGACATGAGGATCCTTTCTCAGCTGCTTATGCACCTCGTTCTGATCGGTCGTATTGAAATATATTTTGCCGTCTATCTCCTGCAGAGACCCGAAAGGCCTTGCAGCAGGATAATCACCGTTGATAGTGACAAGAAAATATATCCCGCATTCCTTGATCGCATCGAACTCTTTTGACATTTGTTTCCTCCTTATATATCTTTCCTTTACCTATTTATATCCGAAGTTACTTATGGCCAGAGTGCTGTCTCTCCAGTGCTCTTTTACCTTTACGAAAAGTTCAAGATACACTTTGCATCCCAGCAGAGACTCTATCTCCTCCCTGGCAGCCATCCCTATGCCTTTAATGGTATGTCCGTGTTTTCCAAGTATGATCCCCTTATGGCTCTGCTTCTCGCAGTATATTGCCGCGTTGATCTTTGTCACTTTGCCGCTTTCGTCGAAGTTCTCGATCTCAACGGCTATGCCGTGGGGCACCTCCTCCTTGAGATAATACAGGGCTTTTTCCCTGATGATCTCTGAAACGAGGAATCTTTCCGGATGATCCGTGACCATGTCCGGAGGGAAATACATGGGACCCTCTTCAGCCCTTTCTTCGAGTATCTTAAGGAGCACGTCCACGTTTTTCCCCGTAAGCGCGTTAGTCCCTATTATCTCATCGAACATCCCCGTCTTCTCGTACTCCTCATACATGGAAGCAAAGGTGTCCGGATCTATCTTGTCTATCTTGTTTATGACCAATATCTTGGGAGTATCGACTTTCTTCAGGGCGTCCAGTATATACCTGTCTCCAGAAACTCCTTCCTCCAGGGGCGAATCCACAAGGAAGAGTATGGTATCCACTTCCTTGAAAGTGTTCAGAGCAGTGTCGGTCATATAGCTTCCGAGAGCATTCTTCGGTTTGTGGATGCCCGGAGTATCGATGAACACCAGCTGGCACAGACATTCGTCTCCGTCCATATGGGAATATATGCCCCTGATGGCATTTCTGGTCGTCTGGGCCTTGTCGCTCGTTATTGCTATCTTCTCTCCGAGTATTGAATTAAGAAGTGTGGATTTGCCCACGTTGGGCCTTCCGATTATACCTACAAAACCTGATCTCATATATATCACTCTCTGGTAAGTCCCAGCTTTGTCATTACCGTTTCTTCCTTTTCTCTCATCTCTTTTTTGTCCTCATCGCTTTCATGGTCGTATCCAAGAAGATGGAACACGGAATGGACAAAGAGATAAATGAGCTCCCTTTCATAGGAGTGGCCGTATTCTTCCGCCTGCTCTCTGGCCTTTTCCCTGCAGATGACCACGTCTCCCAGCTCTACGGTCATTTCCGCTTCCGGGTTTTTCGGTATCTCCCCTCTTTCGTACATGGGAAAAGAGAGGACATCTGTGGGTCTGTCGACTCCTCTGTACTCATTGTTGAGACTGTGTATCTCCTCAAGGC
>CAYUGP010000025.1:0-12334 GCA_964444315.1 uncultured Oscillospiraceae bacterium
TTTCACTATTTTTCCACGAAAGCGTATCTTCCTATACTCTGTTCCCTGAACACCTCAAGCATTCTGAAACCGTAATCTCCAAGTGATTCGAGAAGAGCATCCCTGTTCATGAGTATGATAACGCTGTCCATGCTCACTTCACTGAGACAGTCCGCAAGAGCATCAAGGTTATTGCCGAAATAGTCGGGAAAGAGGCAGGTGCTTTTTATGTGTTCGTAAGCTGAATCTTTGCTGTTCATCTTAGTTCCGTCAAGTATGAAAATGGTCATTT
The DNA here is from genome assembly GCA_964444315.1 of uncultured Oscillospiraceae bacterium. GTDB lineage: Bacteria > Bacillota > Clostridia > Peptostreptococcales > Anaerovoracaceae > RUG13409. The sequence continues at coordinate 272 of CAYUGP010000025.1, forward strand.
TACTCCTCCCCGTACAGCAGTGTGAAGCTTTCATAATGATCGCCTGTATAGTAGACGAGCCCGTCGTTGGAATAGATTATCCTCTTGGCTCCGCGGCTCGATTTACCGTTAGTGTCAATGTCGCATTCATAATACTGGCGGCCGCTCTTCTTTGGCAAGAGGCCTTCGTTGTTTCCGAAACGGTCTCCGCCGATTGCGGCTCCCTTGATGTATTTCTGCACCGATCCTCCGGACCATCCTGCTTTTTCGGCTTCCTTCTTTGTTACGTAGTTGTCCGGAAGGTGACCGTAAGTATGGATATACAGGGCAACATGATCCTTGTCGTAGTATTTTCCCGATTCTTCGACTGATATATCGTCTGAGGAACTGCCTCCGCCCTGAGGCTGCGGTTCTTCTTCCGCATCTCCGTAAAGAAGCGTAAAGGATTTAAAGTAGTCTTCAGTATAGAAGATGAGTCCGTCATTCGAATAGACGAGCCTCTTTTCTCCTCTGTCATCTTTTCCGTGGGTGTCTATGTCGCAGGACCAATATTGTCTTCCCTGCTTTTCGGGGAGAAGTTTTTCCCTGTTGCCGAAACTTTCCCCGCCTATGGCGGCTCCTTCGATGTACTTTTCTACGGATCCGCTGCTCCATCCTGCGGCTTTAGCCTCGTCTTTTGTCACATAGTTTGGGGGAAGCTTTCCGTATTCGCTCAGATATGCTGCTACGTCTTCGGCGCTGTAATAGTAAGCGTCTTCTTCTATACCTGAAGGCGCAGCGGGTTCACCGGACCCGTCTGGTTTTCTGTTCAGATAGAACACTGCTCCGACCACCAGTGCCAGAAGCAATGCGTAGATTATTATTTTCTTCCAGTCTCGTTTCATTGTTTTCACTCGCATACAGATGTTGACAATATAATAATAAGCAAGAACGGGAGTTTGTACAATAACTAAATGGAGAGGCGCTTCTGTTGAAATGCCTACTATGATAATGTACAATTGCAGTTGGAAGCAGTGGTTTCAATGGTTCTTCATCGGAGACAGACAATGGTTAAAAAAATCGTTATAGCGTCTGATTCCTTTAAAGGAACGCTGCCTAGCAGAGATATCTGCAGGATAGCATCGCACATCATTCCGGAGTTCTTTCCTGAATGTGAAGTCTTTGGCTTGCCTGCTGCAGACGGCGGAGAAGGTACGGTGGATTGTTTCCTTCAGATGGGAGCAGAAGCCGTCAGAACAACGGTCACAGGGCCTCTATGCAAAGAAGTGGAAGCTGTTTATGCAAGGCTTGGGGACACTGCTGTCATAGAGATGTCCGCTGCTGCAGGACTTCCTCTTGCAGGAGAAGAAAAGGATCCTGAAAAAACCACCACCTACGGTGTGGGTGAGATGATAAAGCATGCGGCAGAGTCCGGGTGCAGAAAAATATTGCTGGGTTTGGGCGGCAGTGCGACTAATGATGCAGGATGCGGTATGGCATCGGCGTTAGGAGCTGTTTTTTTCGATAGGACCGGCCGGTCTTTCGTTCCCGCAGGCGGTAGCCTTTGCGATATAGACAAGGTATTCCTGGATGACATCAAACGATTCCTGAAAGGAATAGATGTCACCGCCATGTGCGACGTGACGAATCCTCTATACGGAAAGAACGGGGCTGCATACATTTACGGACCTCAGAAAGGAGCAGACAGGGATTCTGTTGTCCGGCTTGATAAGGGGCTTAGGCATATTGCCGCTGTGATGAAGGATATGACAGGAGAGGATATATCTGCCTGTCCCGGAAGCGGAGCGGCAGGAGGCTTAGGAGCCGGATGCAGGTGGTTTCTCAATGCCGAGCTCAAACCGGGGACCGAGGCAGTACTCGATGCCGTATCCTTTGACGATGCTATTGACGGAGCGGATTATGTCATAACTGGTGAGGGAAGGCTCGATTCCCAGAGCCTCAGCGGTAAGCTCATATCGGGTGTCTATTCCCGGGCATCAAAAAAAGAAGTGCCCGTAGTTGCAGTCGCAGGCTGTGTGAAAAAAGGCGATGAAGCTCTTTTCGATTTCTTTAAAGCCGTGTATCTGACATCCCCGGATCCGGCGCCCTTTAACGAACTCAAACGTAATGCAGAAGTTAATTATATAAAAGCCCTTCGCAGATTCTGCGAAGACGTAAAAGGAGGAAAAGTATGAAAAAGTACATAGCGTGGCTGCTCATTCTCACCGTCGCTGCAATGGCATGCCTCGTCGGAGCGAACTATTTCCAGACAGACGGCGGCAAGATTACCATACAGGAAGGGAACATCGAGGTCGGCAACGGTCCTGATGCGGAGATCGTCGGCAATATCAGTTACAAGATGTATATTCCGGGAGGCGTGAGCGCCGATGATCCTGCGCCTGCGGTCCTGCTTCTCCACGGCTATCAGAACGATCACGAGACCTGCGCGGCCTACTGTATCGAACTTGCCAGAAGAGGCATAGTCGCAATGGCGATCGACGAGTACGGCCATGGCTCCACGGATATAGGTCTGATGCACAGAGGCTACGTGAACCATAAGGTCACGGTAAACTACGGAGAAGACTCCGAGGCTGACGGAACTTATGTCAGCATAGGCGGAGCAAAGAGATACAGATTGATGATGAACTTCTCCAACCTGTCATTCTTCAATGATCATTATTCGAAAGACAGCGACGGAAATTCCATCACCGATTCTTCCTGCGGAGGCGTTGCTGCATATGCGGCTCTTTCATCTTTCGATTTCGTAGATCCGTCCAATATGGGCGTCACCGGACATTCCATGGGAACATGGTCATCATGGACCGTTGCAGCTGCATTCAGCGGCAGCGAGATAGAGCCTAAATGTACAGTGCTCCAGTGCGGAGAGCTCTTTAGAAACTCAGTCTACGATAAACAAAACATACATTTCAACAACGTGCTTCTGCTTCAGGCGAAGTACGATGAATTCAGTTACTTCAGAGATTATGAGAATATCGTTTCCGAGGATCTGATCAAGTCTGACCTTAGGACCGAATTCCTTGGCACTGATGCCGGCAAAGCTGCATATGATCATATATTCGGAGATTTCGCCAGAGGTACGGCAAGAGAGGTCGTCCTTCTTATGACCAATCACAGGCTCACTACTCACCACAGTGAAGGCCTTGCCGCAGCAATGAACTGGTTCACGGAAAGCTTCAGACCCACCGCATCGCAAAGGAGCATAAACAGAATGAACGCCCTTGCGCCAGATGACCAGATATATATGTACAAGGAATGTCTTGTTCTTGCTGCAGCACTTCTGACCATAGCGGCTGTCATTCCTCTTGCGTTCATACTCCTCGGGATGAAACCATTCAGCAGTATAGTACAGGAAGAACCGTCCTCTGAAAGGGTAAAGCCCGCCGGAAAGAGATTCGTCGGAGCCCTGATCATGATACTGCTCGGAGGAGCGACCTATCCCTTCATGACTCAGCTGGGGCATGGGCTGTTGCCTCTCCCTGAAAAGGTGTTCAGAATGACCATAGGCAACGGTTTTCTCAGTTATTACGGCTTGCTCATAGTGATAATGCTGGTCATGACTATTGCCGGGCTCAAAAAAGAAAAGAAAAAGGGTAATACAGAAAGATATCTCGACCTCGGACTCGGAACGAGCCGGAAACCTGACAGCTTCGGATGGGGACTCTTCTTTAAGTCCTTCGTTCTTGCTGCGCTTCTCATGGCATATATGTATGTGATAGTTCTTCTGGCAGAAAAACTGTTCAGTCTCGATCTTCGCTTCATATGGCCTTTCTTCAAGAGCTTCACGGGTGAGAGATTCGTACAGTTCTGCGTATACATACTTATCTACACGGCATTCTTTGTTCTCAACAATTCAAGAGCCATGGCAAACCTTCGCACCAAGAAGACGTTCAGCGGCGGTTTCATCGGATGCTGGCTCAGGCATGCCGTTATAATGACAGGCGGAATCATCCTTATCGCTCTTCTTGAGTACATACCGTTCTTTATGGAAAAAGGTCCGGGTGCCGATCTTCTCTTCGGATCCACCTTCGGCGGACCTTTCATGAGCCTTCTCATAGTATTCCTGCCACAAGTGCTGATCTTCAGCATTGTCGCAACAGCTCTTTACAGGAAGACAAAGACCGTATTCCCCGGAGCCATTATCTCTGCTATGATGGCATGCTGGATAGTGACCGGCGGTTCATCCATGCTGTAGATCGGAAAGGGCAGCAGATATGAAAAAAGTAAGCTTGAAAAAGAAACTGCGTTACTGGATAGATGACAAGATGTCGAAGGGTACAGCCAGCATGATCAAACTGCTGCTGTTCACCGTTCTCTCCGTCGTCATCGTCGTCACGGCGCTGGTCGTTGCTTTTAATCTGAGCGGCGAGGGAAGAAGCATCATTGCGGTGTTCTGGGATAACTTAAGGTCTGCAATGTCTTCATCCTTTCCGGCATCAAATTCCGGTTCGCTTCTGTACATAATCCTTTACACCATGCTGGGACTTACGGGAATGATCTTCACGGGCATGCTCGTAGGTATCTTTTCCAGCACCATGAGAGGCAAAATAATCGCACTGCAGAAAGAAAACCCTGAGATAATAGAAAGCGGTCACTCGGTCATACTGGGATTCCGCATCGGAGAATATGCGCTCCTTTCGGAGATGGTGGCGGCTGCAGGCACTGAAAAGCGCACCATAGTGGTCGTGGAGAACATGGACCGCGAAGATATGGAGCAGGCCATTAGAAAAAATGTAAAAATACCCAAGAATGTGCGCATCACCGTGATCAAGGGAGATCCGACGGTGCCTAATTCCCTCATGTGCTGTGCTATCCCGGATTGCTCGGTGCTTGTGGTGAACACAAGAGACAGAGGGCGCACCGTAAAAACAATGCTGGCCATCGAGATACTGCTCATGAATGCAGAAAAGCGTCCGAAGATAGTGGCTACCGTGGATTCCAATATCACTATTTTCCCTAAGACTACTCTTAAGGCAAAGGGCATTTCCATGCTCCATTCGGGAGACGTTGTCGCAAGGATAATAGCTCATGCTGCTACGCAGGCGGGTATATATGAAGCCTTTATGGACGTAATAGACTTCGACAACTGCGAATTCTATTTTGAGGATGCATCTCTTCTCGAAGGGAAGACATTCGGCTCAGCTGTTTTATCTGCATCGGGCGGTACCGTGACCGGAATATACAGGGACGGAGAGGTTCTTCTTGCTCCGGCTCCTGGTACGCTTATAAAGCAGGGAGATCTTCTTGTAGTATTCGAGGAGAACCCCGGAAACGTGAGTTTTGAAGATCCTGAGAATATCCAGCTTCCTGCAGAACATGAAAGGAAGGCTCCGGATCCGATAGGAGAGGTAGTCATCTTCGGAGTCAATACAGCTGCTGCAACGGTCATCAGAGAGCTTCCTGACAACATCGAAAAAATCAAACTCATCGGTCTTACAGCTGCAGAGAAGGACGCCTGTATTCCCTCAGACGAAGAATTTGCCTCTGAGATCACAGCCGATTACCGCAACACCGATTACGAATACGTTCTCACGAATATGATAAGAAGTGCAGATCATATCATCATCCTTTCCGACAGAAAGAAAAAAGAAGAGGATGCGGATACGGATACCATGCTGCGCATCATAAGGATACGCGATATAAGAAAGAAGTATGATCTTAAGTTCACGGTGACTGCAGAGATCAGAAGCGAGAACAACCGTAAACTTATCCAGTCTGAAGGCAGCGAAGATTTCGTCGTCGCCACGGATCTGTCGTCTATGATGCTTGCACAGATCACTGAGGATACCAGAAGGGCAAGCCTCTTCAATGACATACTGGATGAGGAGGGTTCAGAAATCTATCTCAAACCCATATCTGATTTCGAGATACCGGAAATGACCCTCATAGGAAGGGAACTCAGAAGGATACTCTATTCTTACGGATACATACTTATGGGTATTCGCAGGGAGGATATACCGTTCAAAACGGTCGGAGCAGATGAATCGATCACTCTCTCGGAAAGCGACAGATTTATAGTTATCGGAGAAGAATGATCTTCAAATACAATATTTATCAAAGGAAGGTAGTTTATGCTTAATCAGAAACAAATAGGGGAACTCTTAGACGGTTCCCTGGAAGACCGAAGGAACCATGTTCTCGGCCGTTACCGCGGTTTTTATACTGTGATCCAGCCTACGGCGAACGGGATCTACAGAGTCACTATGTCTGCATACCAGGAGCAGGATCCCGGTAATGCATTGCTTTCGGGAGAGCTCAGCAAACTGAAATTATCGAACAAAAGCATAAGAAGCGCTGAGGTTTCGGGATATTCTTTCTATATAGAATTCGCGGCTATGAGCGCCAAAAAGTTCATCGAGCTTGTAAACGAAACGATCCCTCAGATCACCCGCTTCCTGACCATGAACGGATATGAGAGCGGATGCAGTTCTTGCGGCAGCAAGTTCAATGTTGCCAGCTATACGGTAAACGGTACGGTCGTCTTTCTGTGTCCCGAATGTGCTGCGGAGATCGAAAAGAGCCTTGCGGATAACAAGGAAGTTCAGAAGACACGTAAATCGGACCTGGTCAAAGGCGCTGTCGGGGCTTTAATAGGAGCTTTCGCCGGCGCTGTAGTGTATCTGCTTCTTTACAGGATAGGTTTCTTCGCTGCCATCAGCGGAATGGTCATGTCGGTACTTGCCCTCATGCTCTATGAGAAATTCGGGGGATGCCTTGATATCAAGGGCGTTATCTGCTGCATAGTGATACTCGTACTTATGGTATACTTTGCTAACCGCCTGTCATGGGCATGGGATGCATATGATGCCTTAAGAGATTACGGATGGTCCTTCTCCGAATGCTTCAGAGAACTGGGATATATCGTTACGGAAAGCGACCTGACAGGTTCTTACTACGGAAGCCTGGGCCTTGGCTATCTCTTCACAGCCCTCGGTTCCGTGCGCCAGTTCGTCAGTGCCTTCAAAGGAAGCACGGGAAGTTATACTTTTAAGAAGAACTGATGCAAAACAGTTTTTACGGAAAGAGGTGTGAAATTTTTCACACCTCTTTATTTTGAGGTATACGGATTGTTTTTAAGTGCTTCTATGATTTTGTCTCTCACATCTTTCGGAGACAAAACCTCTACGTCCTGCAGATACTGAAGAGCCCAGTAGACAAGGCCTTCAGTGGCGGTCCTGACTACGGCGTCAAAGCTTCCGTCAGGATTTTCTTTGATCGATATGTCGCTCCCGAATTCTTCTATTACGTAGCGGAGAACGTTTTTTCTGCAGCGAAGAGATACGCTCTGCTGTTTTCCCGAATGGGCATATACCACTTTTTTCACAGAGTCAAGGTCGGCATCCCGCTTGGATATCTCTATGGGCTTTTCCAGTATCTTTATGTTTTTCATCATATCGATGCGGTAAAAGCTTGGCTCCGTGTGGCCTTCAGATATGAGAACAAGGTAGTAGTGATTACCTTCGCAGAGCATGGCGTAGGGGTTTACCGTGTAGGGCTTTTCTCTTCTTGGTTTCAGTTTCTTATCATAATCGTAATCAAGGTAGGTGAAAGAGACCTGCTTTTTGTCGTTTATGGCTTCTTCGAGGATCTCGATATTTAAGAATACCTCAGGGTTTAAGGATTTCTTTTCCGTTTTTATGATGTTGGTATAGCTGAAGTTCTTTCGCTCATAGGATGAGAGGAATCTCCTGAGCTTTCCGAGCAGCTCTTCGGTCTGTTTCCCTGAAATGTATTCGCAGGAGTAAATGGCGTCTATGAGGAGCCGTATTTCAGCCTGGGAAAAATCCCTCGAGAGGAGGCAGTAGCCTTTTCCGTTGTCCGCATAGTCCGATATGTCGTAGCCTAGTTCTGTAAGGGCGCTGATGCAGCCGTATACCGTTCTTCTGTCCACCTTGCGCATATACAGAAGATCCATTTTTTCTATGATCCCGTTTGTTGTGATTATATGGCTTGCATCCGTATATTCCTTCAGTATATTCAGTATGCACAGCATATTTGCCTTATCGGTTGTGATCGACATTTCAGACCTCCTGCCTGGTACCTGCTCTTTTCCTTTATTTTACCATCAGTACATAAATTTGTACATATAAGAGAAGTAAAATCTGATCGTACAAGGGAGGCAGCAAAGATGAAACATTACAGGATAGCAAATAAAGCGAGGTTCATATGCTTCGTGCTTACGGTGTGCCTTATACTGTGCTTTGCGGTGATGGGGATCGTGAACACAAGTGCGGCAAAAGAGAAAAGGGATTTGAGATTTACTGAAGTGACGGTCACGGAGGGAGATACGCTGTGGGCTCTTGCAAAGGAATACGGTAGCAAGGATAAGGATATACGTGAGGTCATATACGATATCTGCACCGTTAACGGCATAAAGGCATCGGACCTGAAGCCCGGTCAGACGGTCCTGATACCGGGAGAATAGTACCAATTCCATCGTCGAGATTGATAAATTACCGCTTTCGTCATATAATATGATGTTAGTGGTTTTTTTTATCCTTTAAACCACAGGAGATTTTTATGAACAACAAACCGATTGCAGTAGTAGATTCCGGAGTAGGCGGTCTTGCCTGTCTTGAAAGTATAAGAAAGGCTATGCCCCATGAGGATATCATATATTTCGGCGACACGGCCAACATGCCTTACGGTACGAAAACAGAAGAGCAGCTCGTTTGCTGCGTGAGGAATTTTACTGAGTATCTTAGGGAATACGGGGTGAAGATGATAGTCCTTGCCTGCGGCACCATGTCATCGACCATGATCCCGTTCTTTTACAAAAACTATCCTGAGATCTTAGTCCAGGGCATCATAGAGCCGGCGGTATCTGCCGTGTCAAGGGCATGCAGCGACGGGGATAAAGTGGGTGTCATAGCCACGCCCAGGTCCATCGAGAGCGGTGCATACAAAGCTGCCTTCGACAGGCTCAGAAAAAAGCTGGACGTATCATACAAGGGTTGTCCTGATCTTTCCGTATATATTGAAAAAGGCATAACGGACGGGCCGGAAATGGAGGCTCTCCTTCACTCATACCTCGATGAAATGGTGTATGAGCATGGCATTGGTACTTTGCTTCTTGGCTGTACCCATTATCCTCTGGTCGCCGGGTGCATCGGAAGGATGTATCCTGATCTTAAGATCATAGACCCTGCGGAGAATCTGGCAAGAAATGCGTCCATGCTTCTTAAGGTTCACGACTTCGAAATGGGAGACGACAGAGACGGTAATCTCATCATATATGTAAGCAAAAAGACTGAGGGCTTTGACAATATGGCAGGTATCCTGGGCCTTGGATCTGTTCCTATCGAGGAGGTGGATCTCAAATGACCAGAGATGAACTATTCGAACTTCTTGAGATGGACAGCGCCGAAGATTTCGGATATTTCGAGCAGTTCGCAGAGTTGGTGGAGTGTGAGGACGAGATAGAGTACGACGATTTTTATGAAGCTGTCTCGAAAGTGGACAGGGATACTCTGGCAGAAATAAATGAAAATTACTTCACCGAGATAGAGAAAGCTTTTCCCGAGGATTGCGATGATTTCTATGAGGTGATGCAGTCCATATGGGAGAATCTGAAGCGTCTGGCAGCTGATTCAGACGATGAAACCTACCGGAGGGAATACGCCAATCAGCTCTTCAGATTCCACGAGATGTACACGGCTCCTGACGGGGCCTCCGTTGACGGACATCCTTGCTCCGTTATGGAAGCCATGGCAGAGAGCAGGCTATCAGCCATCGACAGAACAAAGCACAGCTACGATTTCGAAAACAGTCTGGACTATGTCCCTGACTATATAAGCATACGTTTAGGAGGATTTGACGAAGATGAATACGATAGTGACGATACCATGTAAAACCATAAGGGCTATGGCCAAGGAGATGCTCAAGGGCAGATTCTGGGTATGTGTCCTCGTAGTTTTTTGCTGCAGGATACTTGCAGCTGCTCCGGGTCTCATCGTGTCTGCTTTTACTGACAATGAGATCATTCATTTGATAGTGGAATGTGCGGCGTTCGTCGTAGAGGTCGCAATGACGCTCTGCGCCACCAGATTCTATATGAACGTATTCAGAGGCCAGGATTCAAGCCTCGACAAGTTCACTGAGCCTCTTGTGCTCACCTGGAAGGGCGTAGCCATGGAGCTGATCTCCTACATTCAGATCTTCCTGTGGTCTTTGCTCTTTATAGTCCCGGGCATCATCTGCGCAATCAAACACGCTCAGAATTTCTACGTAATGATAGACCACCCCGAATTCACGCCTATGGAGTGCATCCACAGAAGCCATGAGATAATGGAGGGCAATAAGTGGAAGTATGTAAAGCTCGGGCTCAGCTTTATCGGATGGGAGATACTTGCATCTCTTCCGTCCGGGATCTACCAGGGGCTCTATGGTCCTTCTTTCGACATTTATCACATAAGCGAGAACATGAGCTATGAGGAGATCTTATTCATCTTCAGAGATTATGCGGCAAGGCTGGCGGCTTTCAACTCCATGCCTGTTCCTAGGATACTGGGCCTCATACCCATCCTCGTCACAGCATATATGTCCATAGCCTTGGCTGCGTTCTATGATCTTGCCTCCGGCAATCTTATCATCCAGGACGGCAGTTCTCATGAAGGGATAGAAAGCTACTGAATGGAATATACGGCGCTTGTTTCCGATTCGAGAAGAGTCATCCCCGGATGTCTCTTCTTCTGCAAAGGGAAACAGTTCAAAAGAGAATATCTGGAAGCTGCTGAAAAGATGGGAGCGGCTGCCTATGTGTCGGAATGCGACTATAAAGTGTCCATTCCCTGTATTCTTGTGCCGGACATACGCAGCGCCATGGCCGAATACTCAAAAGAGTTTTACGGCGATCCGTCATCTAAACTCAAGCTGGCAGGACTGACCGGGACCAAGGGCAAGTCCACCACCCTGTATTTCCTTAAAAGCATCATGGAGCGTTCTTCTCTTTGCGGAGAGGGCAGATTCGGGTATATATCCTCCATAGATGACTACGACGGCATAGAGACTGTCGAAAGCCATCTTACGACTCCCGAAGCCATAGAGCTCAACGGGCTTCTTGCCAACATGGTAAAAAGCGGTATCAGCTACGCAGGAATGGAAGTGTCTTCCCAGGCTCTGAAATACGGAAGAAGCGAAGGCCTTCATTTCATGGCAGGATGCTTCACTAATTTTTCAGAAGACCATATAGGCCCGGATGAACACAGCGATATAGAGGACTATTTTTCATCAAAACTCAAACTCATAGATCAGTGCGAGACGTTCATACTCAATCTTTGCTCTGACAGGAGCGACAGGGTCCTTGATGCATGCATAAAGGCAAAAGAGGATGGAAGGCTCAAAAAGCTGGTATGTATCTATGTCGAGTATCCCCTTGAGCCGCCGATGGATGAAAAGCTTCTTTCAAAGGCGGAGGCAGTCTCAGACTGCTTTTACAGAGTGTCCGGGATAGAGAAACAGGAAGGGCATACCCAGTTCTCAATGTCAGGAATAGGGAAACTTGCTTTTTCCATACCGGGCATATTCAATGTTGAAAACGCTGCCATAGCAGCAGCCTTTGCTTTGGTGTTCGGAGCTTCTCCACAGGAGATAGCAGAAGGGCTCCTCTGCGCAAAAGCTGCCGGCAGGATGGAAGTTTTCAGAAATGCGGAGAAAGACCTTGTGGTCATAGTGGATTTTGCTCACAATGAATTCGCTTTCGACAACATCTTCCGTTCGGTGAGGCAGGAGTACCCGGGATATAATGTCTTTGCCGTATTCGGATGTCCGGGGAACAAGGCACCGGAAAGAAGGACAGGAATGCCCAGATCTGCTGCCAGATACACTGATTATGCATATATCACCGAGGACGATCCTTTCAAGGAAGACCCAGAAGATATATGCCGCGAAGTATACGGAAATCTCCTTTCCTTCGGAGGGAAGGGTGAGATAATAGTAAACAGGGAGGATGCTATAAGGGAGGCCATATGCAAGGCACCCGCGCACAGCGTCATACTGCTGCTTGCAAAGGGCAGAGACACTTTCATGCACAGGCGGGAATTCGACCCTTATGTATCAGACCCGTACCTTGCAGAAAATATACTGAAC
>CAYUGP010000026.1:0-12275 GCA_964444315.1 uncultured Oscillospiraceae bacterium
TGCGACCTCCCGCGTGTGAGGCGGGCGCTCTAACCGGCTGAGCTAACCGTCCGTACAGGATGCAGTATATCAAATATCTGCATCCTTGAAAACACTAAATTTTCTAATTGTGCCCTTACAGGCTGCACATATAGTTGAATGTGCGGATGAGCTGGCTCGTGTAGCCGTTCTCATTGTCGTACCATGCGGTGATCCTTACCTCATAGAGGCCGTCTCCAAGATTGCATACCATGGTCTGGCTTGCGTCGAAGAGTGAACCGAAGGTGCTTCCCACTACGTCTGTGGATACGATCTGCTCATCGGTATATCCGAAGGAGTCGGATGCTGCAGCCTTCATGGCGTCGTTGATCTTTGCAACGGTGAGTTCGTCTTTGGATCTTACCACTGCATCGAGGATGGTGATGGAACCTGCAGGTACCGGAACTCTCATGGCATTTCCTACGAGTTTGCCCTTGAGTTCGGGAATAACGTTTGCAATAGCCTTTGCAGCGCCTGTGGTGTTGGGAACGATATTGAGTGCGCCTGCTCTTGCTCTTCTGAAGTCACCCTTGCGGTGCGGTCCGTCGAGTATCATCTGGTCTCCGGTATATGCATGAACTGTAGTCATCATTCCGGAAAGGATGGTGGTCATCTCGTGGAGAACTTTGGTCATGGGCGCCAGGCAGTTCGTGGTGCAGGATGCGCCGGAAACTATGGTATCCTCTTTCTTCAGTATGTTCTGGTTTACGCCGAATACTACTGTCGGGAGGTCATCGCCTGCGGGAGCAGAGATGAGGACCTTTTTTGCACCTGCATCGAGGTGAGCCTGGGCTTTTGCCTTGCTTGTGTAGAATCCAGTGCACTCGAGTACTACGTCGATATCAAGATCTTTCCAGGGCAGCTTGGAAGCGTCTGCTTCCTTGTAGATGGTGATCTCATCTCCGTCGATGGTTATGGAATTCTCACCGGCTTTGATGTCGTGTCCTTCCCATCTCTTCTGAGCGCTGTCATACTTGAGGAGATACGCCAGCATATCGGGGCTTGTAAGGTCGTTGATAGCTACTACGTCGAATCTCTTGTCGCCGTGAAGCTGACGATATGCAAGTCTTCCGATCCTTCCGAATCCGTTAATTGCTACTTTGATCATTTCTTCTTACTTCTCCTTTTTTTATTCTTATTGTATGCCCGAAGTATTAAAACTACTAAGACGAATAACAGGAGCACCGCTCCGATACTCATTATAACTATCTTCTTGATTTTATCAAGTCTGGCCTTCTTTTCAGCCTCTTCTCTGGCTATTCTTTCGGCCTCTTTTCTCTCTTCTTCAGCCTTTCTTTCGGCTTCCTTTCTTGCAGCCTCCTCTTCGTCTGCTATCTCCTGATAGGACTTGAGGCCTTCGAAGAAGTCGTTCTTGTTCTGGTCAAGGGAAGGATCGCCGTATATCATGCCCCACTTGAGAGGACTGTAGCTCTGGATCTGAGCGGCTCTTGTGATGCCGTTGGGATCTGAAGGAGCCTGCTCATAGGTGTTGCCGTAATAGAGCCAGTCATAGAACCACCACTGATGCTGGGAAACGTGCTCGGTGAATCCGAACTTCTGAGTCACCTGGAAGGCATTGAGTCCGTTGAGCTCAGCGCGCCTTTCATCTATGACATCGATGGATATCTGGTTCTCACCCCACAGGTGCAGATACACCTTTTCGAGGAAGGGGAATTCGGAGGAATACTGCTCTACGCATCTTCTCAGACCCTCTGCGATCATCATGTGCTGACCGTGGCTGTATTCACCGTTTATATCATGTGTGACTATGACCTTTGGTTTGTACTTGAGTATGGTCTGCCTGAACCACTCCACAACCTCATCCATGCCTATGCCGTCAGATGCATAGAGATTCGAAAGTGCCCAGTCGAGGGTCTCCGAGTACTGGTCGAGCCAGCCTGATGAATCGAGAGTGTTGGTGATCCCCACGCCCCAGAGTCCGTTTCGTCTTTCGTTGTGGCGGTCCGGTTCATAAATGTGATCCGTTCCGTACACGACCTGTACGTTGAGATCCCTTACCTGTGCGTAGTACGGAAGGACGCCGGCGAAGAACAGCTGTTCGTCATCCGCGTGTGTGGAAAAGACCAGAAGGTCTGTATTGCCCACAAGGGGATCATCCCATTCCTGATAGGCCTGGTTCTTGACCTGCCCGTCTATGGGAAGCTGGAAATCGTATTTGTGAGTATATGCACAGTTGTCGCATATGGTGAGTTTGTATCCGACGTCTCCGTGACCGGGTTCTGCCACGAGCACAGATTCAGCTTTGTTTCCGCAGTAGCAGTGAGGTCCCAGGATTATATCGTAGGTATATACCTCATTGCGGGCGAATTCGGCTCTGTTATTGCTGAGCGCTGCGGGCCAGTCCATTATTTCTCCTAAGGTGGCTTCGCAGTATGCCCTTCTGTCCTCGTTGTCCTCATAGAAGGATATCTGGCCGAAGATCTTGTTTCCGTAGATCTCGCCGTATCCGTAGTTGTCGTAATCGAAGTGCATGAAGCATCCCACAAGTCCGCCGTTGTGCACGTAGCCGTGGTCTGAATCATATCCGTCGATCCTTATGATGCAGTTGGTTATATCTCCGTATCCGAAGGAATATACGCCGCCCATGAACTGCTCTTCTTTGTAGACAGGGTCGTCGTCTATGCATATGAGTGTAGGTTCGATGGTGCATCCGTTGATGATGACCTTCTTGGCAAAACCGAAGACTCCGGCTGTGCCGAAGCAGTGCCCGGTGGTCTGAGCTGAAGCCGTACCGTTGAGGACGACGTTCTCTACCTTGGTGTCGGCGGCATATCCTGCGAGAAGTCCTACGAACATGCTCTCAGTGCCCGATGCGGACACCTCTTCTCCCATGAGCCTGAGGTTCTTTATCGTCGCTCCTTCAAGGACTGTGAAAAAACCGCTGCAAAGGGCCTGATATTCGACCAGGTTCGCGTCATATACGGTCCTGTAAGTCCCCGGATTCTTGCTTACGGTGACATTGATGATGCAGTAGTCATTTCCGTCAAGGGTGCCTCTGAATTCAAAGGGCTCCCATTCGATCCCCGTCATATCTATGCTCCTGGTAAGCACGAAGGAACCCGTAGGATCCTCTTTCATTTTGAGAAGATCCTCAGGCGAAGATATCCTCGTTTCTCCGTCCGCGTATACGGGGCATGCCGAGAGCACGAATACCAGTGCCAGTAACAATGCCAATATCTTTTTCATGTTTTTATCTTTATCTCCTGACAGTTTTTATCATATTTTACTAAAATTTCACATGAGAAAAAATGGTATATAAGGTAAAATATATACATGCTGGAAAATGAAGTATTCGATAATTTACCTTACTATTTAGGGGTATCCCTCTATGTGCTCTACCTCGAGCTTGTGCTTGCCATCAGATCTGGCTTCTCCTTCAGTACTTACATGTACGTGGGAGTGTTTTTCTGCGCCTTTGCATTCGGGGCTTTCATCTGCATCCTGGTCAGTATTTCAAACAGACCAAAGCTCAACAAATGGATACTCTTCGCTCTCATGGAGCTTTTAACATTCTTTTTCCTCATCGAGTTTTTCTGTAATCAAGTTTACCACACATTCTTCGATCTGACATCAATAAAAACGGGAGTCGGAGGTGTGGTCACGGAATATATGGACCTGGTCCTGCAGGTCATAAAGAACGGTTTCGGAAACATACTGCTCTTCCACATTCCGTCCTTTATCACTCTGTTTCTTTGCATACGGAACAAGATAGAGATAAAAAGATCCCTGCCCTTCAGCCTCGGAGCCGTATTCATGGCTGCCATAATGTTTTTATGCAGCTGGGCCGGCATGACCTGGACTTCGTTCGCTGCTGAAAAATATACCTACGGCTATGTGTATTACGATGCGGTGAGGATGTTCGGGATCTCACATGCCACATGGCTGGACCTGAGATATGCAGGCACCGGTGTCCCCGCGCCTCCCGCAGAAGATATATCCATAGACACTGCCGATGAAGACGATACAGATCGCAACCAGCTCAGTTTTGACTGGGACAGCATATATGAGAGCAGCGATCCGGCCCTTCACAGGTTCTTCGACTACATCAGAAGCCAGAAAGCCAGCAGCAAAAACGAGTATACGGGAATCTTCGAGGGAAAGAACCTTGTGCTGATCATAGGAGAAAGCCTGAGCAAAGAACTCATCACGGAGCAGTTCTTTCCCCTGACGTACAAAATGATGACCGAAGGCATAGTCTTCAACGACTACTACCAGCCCTTCTGGGGAGGGAGCACCTCCACGGGAGAAGCATCCGTACTTACCGGGATCATACCCATGGACGGTCTCAATACCACCCAGTCCATGATAGGCAACGACACGTCATTTACCATAGCTTCCGTTTTCAACAAGCAGCTGGGATATCCTTCCGTCATGTATTTCGGAGGCACCGACGAGTACTATAACCGCATACAGACCCATCCAGCCATGGGCATCACAGAGTTCATCACCGACGGCACGGGCCTTGAGGACTATCTTTACTATCATTATCCGCCCAGCGATGAGGAGCTTTTCAACTTCCTTACGGATGACATACAAAGATTCGATAAGTTCTTTACATATATACTTACCTACAGCGGACACGGAACCTACAGCTTCGAGGATATGTACCACGAGATAGGGGCAAAGAACAGAGAGGTCCTGGCAGGCACCGAATACTATGACGACTGGATCATAGGAGGATACATAGCTGCAAGTTATGACATGGAGATAGGCCTTAAGCACTTTTACGAAAGCCTGCAGGAAAGAGGCATCCTTGACGACACGGTCTTCGTCATAACGGCAGATCACTACCCGTATTTCCTCAGCGAAGCGGCGGCCTACGGATACCCTGACTACCTCATAGACCTTTACGGTTTCGATCCGGCCAACTCCATAGAAAGAGATCACAATGCCCTCATCATATGGAGCCCATGTCTTGAAGAGATGGACAGGATCATAGTAGACGATCCGGCAACCTCGGTGGATATAGTACCGACGATCCTTAATCGCGTCGGCATAGACTTAGACTCAAGGATATATTCGGGAAGAGACGTGCGGTCAGAGGCAGATCCCATAGCAGTCTGGTCCGATTCCTGCTGGAAGACGGACAAGGCCTTCTATGACGCCGCCACGGGAGAATATACCTATACAGCTGAAGAGGAAGAGCCCTACGGATACTTCGAATCGGTCCAGTCAGCGGTCAGGAACAAACTGTTTTACGCCCGCAACTTCCATAAGCTGGACCTGTACAGCTATCTGAGCCCGTATATACAAAAAGAAAATGTTTCCGAGTAATTACGAAAAACGATCTGCAAAAGCAGACCGTTTTTTCTTTCTTCTTTTATTCTTTTATCTCTGTTATTCTTCGCTTGTAGCTACCAGCCCCAGTATATAGCGTCCGTGCTGATTGCCCGCCTGGGCCTGCCCGTATTCCCTCAGCTGTTCGGTGGTGATAAGTCCCCTTCTCCAGGCTATCTCTTCAAGGCAGTAAAGCTCCATGCCGCATGCTTTCTGTATTGTCTTTACGAACTGGGCAGCCTCATTGACGTCATCCCAGGTGTTGATGGGGAGCTCCACGAAGCCTCTGTCCAGGACTTCCGTATAGATGATATCTATGCTGTTAATTGAACTGTCCGTCAGACCTTCGATGCCGCCCATCTCTTTAAGCTGCTCGGCTGTGCAGTAAAAGACCGGTATATTGAAATAGCTGTACTGGGTGGTGACCTGGTCTTCGTCTCCTATGTCGACTATCCTCTTGTTAGCGTCGAACCTTAGGCCCTGCTCGTCGCTTCTTAAGCCCTTTGGAAGTGACAGGACCGTGAGCCTGTCAATCTCCGTCATGGCCTTCTGAAGGAACCTGGTCTGGTCTACTCCGTAAATAATACTGTTGCCGAGGACCACCATGTAGTTCGCAGCGGTGTATGCGTCATGATCGAAACTGATACTTATGCCGTATTTGCTCCCGTCTCCCAGGTCGTTTTTTATAAATTCCCTGCTTTCATCGTCGCAGTCTATAATGATGTTCTTTATGCCCAGAAGCATGAAATTCCCGAGCAGATAGTAAACGAGGGGCTTGTCGTAGATGACGGTGCCCGCATATATCCCGTACTCGTTTTTGCGTATCTTAAGCACGCCTCCCCAGCGGCTGTCATGGTTGATGACATCCCCTGCAAGAAGGCTGTCCGTATCCGTATCAAGGAGTATCGACAGTTTGCCAAGAAGCGCCGTATCGGGAAGGCTTATGCCTCTCTCCCACTTTGAAACGGCTTTGTCGCTTATGCCTATTCTTGCAGCAAGATCCTTTTGGGTATATCCCGCTCTTTTCCTCAGATATGTGATCGCTTCCGCTACTTTGTTCGTATCTATCATGTCTTTGACCGCATTTCATGAAAAAGAAAATTATCCGGAGAAGTCCGGATAATTTCTTGCATCTTAAGCAAATTTATTTACAGCTTCGATTATCTCTTTGACATCATCGTCTGTGAGCCACATGTGAAGAGGCATGGTTATAAGGTGCTGGCTGACTTCTCTTGCCTTAGGAGCCTGACCGTCGCCGAATGCAAAGATCTTGTACTCCGTGTTGTCACGGTAGTGGACTCCGCAGTTTATACCGACGTCTGACAGTTTGTTGAGCAGATCCTCACGGTCAGGAACTATGAGTTCATAAAGGTGATAGGAGCACTCATCTGCATAATTTGCAGGAACGATCTTGATGTGAGGATTGTTCTTGAATCCCTCGTTGTACATCTTTACGATCTCTCTGCGCCTTGCGTTGTCCTCGTCAAGATATTTGAGCTGGGTCAGAGCTATACCGGCCATGATTGCATTTCCGTTGTACTTGTATCCGACATAGTCAACGTCATATTTCCATGCATAGGTTCCCTTGTTTGAACGCTCATATGTGTCCTTGTTGATACCGCACCATGCGAGCTGCTTGTTGAGCTGAGCTGCTTCGTCGCTTGCCCAGCAGATCATGCCGCTGTCTCCCGTGGGCAGGTTCTTTACAGCCTGATATGAATAGACCGTTACGTCTACTCCGTCCCATGTTCCCGGGCAAACTCCGTTGACCTTTGTTCCGGACATGTGGGCTGCATCGAGTATGAGTTTGAGTCCGTGCTTTTTGCAGATCTCAAGGACCTTTTCAAGCTGTCCTACTCTTCCGCCGTAACCGACGAAAATGACTGCTCTTGTCTTGTCCGTGATCTTCTTCTCCATATCTTCAGGATCGATGCACAGATACTCGTCAACGTCTGCGAAGACCGGTACGAGGTTTTCGTAGACTATGGCCAGGTTCGTGGAAACGAAAGTGATAGGCGTAGAGATGATCTCATCTCCGTCTTTCCATCCGTTCATCATCTTGAGTATCCTTACTGCAAGGTGAAGACCCACAGTATCGGAGTTGATATAGTATGCATTCTTATGTCCGGTATATTTCTTCCAGGCTTCCTCGAACTCTACGGTCTTGAAACCCATTCCGGTCCATCCCTGCTCGAGGCATTCTTTTACCTGTGCCAGGCATTCTTCTTCATGAAACTTAGGTTTTAATACTTGAATAGCCATTTAGTTCCCCCTATTACTGATTTATGTTTATCTTATTTATTATATCCTATTTTACCTGTACTTGCACGCACAAAAAGCCGGGATCAGTATATCAACTTGCCGTCGGCAACGTTTTTAAGGTGCGCTCCGTAGGGACTTTTTCCATACTTCTTTGCGGATGCGAGAAGAGTATCCCTGTCTATCCATCCGTTGCGGAAAGCGATCTCTTCCGGCGCCGAGATCTTTACGCCCTGGCGCTTCTCTATCATCCTGACGAAATCGGCTGCTTCCACCAGGCTGTCCATGGTGCCCGTATCGAGCCATGCAAAGCCTCTTCCAAGGACCACGCCCTTGAGGATGCCTTCTTTAAGATAGATGTCGTTGAGACTGGTTATCTCCAGCTCTCCCCTTGCGGAAGGAACGACTTCCTTGGCCTTGGCGCTGACGCCTTTAGGATAGAAGTAAAGGCCTGTGATGCAGTAGTTGGACTTCGGCTTCTTCGGCTTTTCTTCCACGGAGAGTATGTTCTCGTTTTCGTCTATCTCCATTATCCCGAATCTCTCCGGGTCGTTGACATAGTAGCCGTATATGGTGGCAGTTCCTTTCTCTGCATTCTCGACTGCCCTGCGGAGCTTGTCTCCGAGACCGCCGCCGTAGAAGATGTTGTCTCCCAGTATCATGGCGCACTCGTCGTCACCTATGAACTCTTCTCCTAAGATGAAAGCCTGTGCGAGTCCGTCGGGAGAGGGCTGAACGCAATAGGTCAGGTTCACTCCGAACTGGGACCCATCACCGAGAAGGTGCTCGAACCTCGGAGTGTCCTCCGGCGTTGAAATGACAAGTATGTCCCTGATGCCTGCCAGCATCAGCGTGGACAGCGGATAATAGATCATGGGCTTGTCGTAAACAGGAAGAAGCTGCTTCGACGTTACCATGGTCAAGGGGTAAAGGCGGGTACCTGCGCCGCCTG
Source organism: uncultured Oscillospiraceae bacterium (assembly GCA_964444315.1). Taxonomy (GTDB): domain Bacteria; phylum Bacillota; class Clostridia; order Peptostreptococcales; family Anaerovoracaceae; genus RUG13409. The sequence continues at coordinate 8,528 of CAYUGP010000026.1, forward strand.
CCAGTATGATTCCTTTCATGCTTTTTACCTCACTGTTATATATTGAATACCATACCGCACTCCTTGAGAGTGGGGTTCTTAAGATCCTTTTCGCTGAGTATCACCTCACCGACTTCCGGCCACTTGACGCCGACGTCGGGATCGTTCCAGAGAAGTCCTCCCTCATCTTCGGGATGATAGAGGTCGTCGCACTTGTATGCGAACTCTGCGGTGTCAGACACCACAACGAAACCGTGTGCGAATCCTCGGGGTATCATGAACTGTCTATGATTCTCTTCCGAAAGAAGCATTCCAACCCACTTGCCGTAGGTCTCCGAGCCCTTGCGAAGATCGACACATACGTCGAATACCTCGCCCTTTATGACTCTTACGAGCTTTGCCTGAGGATGAGTCTTCTGAAAATGGAGGCCTCTGAGCACTCCTTTTGTCGAAGATGACTGATTGTCCTGGACAAAGGTATATTCGAGGCCAGCGGCCTTAAAATCGGCCTCCTTGTAGGTCTCCATGAAGTATCCGCGGTGATCTCCGTAAGTCTTTACGTCGATGATGTATACTCCCTTTATCTCCGTCTCGTGAAATGTGAAATTGCCGCTTGTGAATGATCCCATACAGGTCATGCTCCTTTACATGTTTTTATCTTTTATGTGTGTCTTTACCAGATCTATCGCTCCGGATATGCCCTTGTCCTTAAGCCTTAAAAGAAGCTTCTTCGCTCTGTCGGCAAAAAGGAAAGCATAGTATGAAGCCATATTCTTTTTGTATTTGATATCCTTAGCCACATTCCCCTCGGGAAGTCTGAAAACCTCCCGTTCAAAGGCTTCGGCCAGGGACTTGCAGTTGAACTCTTCCCGCAGCTGCTTCTGGGCATTGGCTGCGATCTTTTCGGTCATGCCGCTGTCTGCTGCCCATTTGAGAGCTTCCAGCCAGCTGCCTTCCTCGTATCCGACCAGTTTTCCGTTAACACCGTCTCTGACTATGAATGTGTAAGGAAGACAATCAGAATAGAGCCCTGCGATACCGTTGACCGAATACTCGATGAATTTATTGAAATACTTCCTCGAGGAAAAATGGTTGTCGAAAAGCGGTGAAAGCCCCGCATCGAAGTGATGGCTCCTCATATATTCATCGTACTGCGCAATGGGCATTAGCGGGACGAAAGTAAAACTCCCGTCATATCCCAGATCGCTCACGTCAGGGCTTACGCCTACGAAGGTGAAGTGCACCCTGCCCTCGTATTCTTTCAGAAATTCAGGAAGCACGGGCTTGATGAATTTCTCAAAGAAAACTGCATGGGCCCTTCCTGCTGCATATATGAACTGTACAACATCTCCAGCAGGCTCGGGCGGAACTATGAGATCAAGATCTACAGGCGATTTGGTCAGGAAGTACTTCCCGGAGGCCGTCATCGCGGCATACTCTTCGCAGAGCAAGGGATTGACTCCTATCATCAGATCTGCCTCTGCAAGGCACGCCATAGTGCACTTTTTTCTCCATCCGAGAGTCCCCTCCAGATTCAGAAGATCGTCGTCGAAGAACACGTAGTACGGCTTTCTTGATCTTTTGACAGTTTTCGCTATGCCTACCGACAAAGGATTATTAGGTCTAATGGCGATGACCATATCGCACCAGTTTATATCATCTTCTCCGACCTGATCGGCATAGAGTATCCTGCTTTCAAGTGGGATACCGGTGGTCCACTCGGCATAGCCCTTTTTGAAGGCCTCCGTAGTTGTATCCTTAAGTTCAAGTATGACGAGTACTTTTATCATTTCGACCTCGCACGTATCATTTCGCTAAGCCCCTTGATACCGGTATGTCTCAGATAATATACGGCAAGACATGCCCAGTCCACAGGCTTAAACAGGCGGTACAGGCGCAGCGCCTTCGTGAAATTTCCGCATTTGGCATAGGGCCCTCCGGGCTTTACCATTTCCGGCACAGCTGTAACAGCCTGGTTTACGACCGCTTCTGCCGTATGGTTTGTCCTGACATATTCAATGGCATTTGCGACGCACTGCTGCCTGAGCTTTTTGTCGTCGACGGCTCTGCATATGGCCTCATACCAGTCTTCCGGAGAAGGTCCTGCAAGGAAACCGTTCTCACCGTCTTTTACCACATAGGTATATGGTTCCGTATCGGAATATATTCCGGCTATTCCCTGGGTAGTATACTCAAGGAATTTATTGAAATACTTGCACTTGGAGAACTCATCGCTGTCCAGAGGCGCAAGACCTATATCATAATGAGCGTCCTTCATATGCTTTCTGTAAGCATCGAGAGCCATGCCGGGCACGTACTCGCATTCTCCGTCAAATCTTGGATGAACGCTTACGAAGGTGAAGGATATGGACGATCCGTATTTCTCAAGGAGCCTGGGAACAACAGGCCCTATATATTTTTCAAATAGACCGGAGTGCGCAGGACCGGCAGCGTAAACTATCTTTACCCTGTCATTTCCTTCATGAGCTATATCTATTCCTTCTGTCTCTTCCGGACCGACGACAGTATCGCTGCTAACTATCCTCCCCGAGGCAGTCATACTGCGGTATTTCTCGGCTATATACCTGCTGGAAGAACCGAGGATATCCGAGTTCTTTATGGCTTTGATAAGGCCCCTTTTCTGCCAGGGCAGAATGGGACTTCCTTTCGGAAGGTTCAGAAGATCGTCGTCCATGAAGACTTCCGCAACGTGGCCGGCTTTTCTTGCAGCAGAGGCTATCCTCCAGCTGTAGGCGTTGTCCGGCCTTATGAAAAACACGTTGTCGCAGGCGTCTATGTCTTCAGGCGTCACGTCATAAAGCTGCATGAACCTGTAATCTATATCAGGACAGATCTTCTTCATGCCGGCCATGGACTCTTCTGTGAGCCTGACAGAAGGCATGTCTTTTTCGTATATGTAGAGATTATTGGACATTCTTTATTCACCATGTTTTTCCGCACTGAGTCTTTGCTTTTCATTGCGGTAATCCTTTATTTTAGCGACAGTTCCTTTGATCCCGGTTCCTTTAATATATTCAAAAACAAGATATACACATTCGAGCGCTCTAAACAAAAAGTATCTTATTTTTATCAGTCCGAGACCGCCCTTTTCTTTTTTTATTTGGTCCGTAAGCTCCGGAATCTGCTTCGACAGGCTGTCTATTATTTTTCCGGGAGTCATTCGGCCTGTCACCAGCTCGTAGGCATTGGCATAGCAATCTTGCCGTGTCTTTGTATCCTCTATGGCAGCGCAAAGGGTATCAAGCCATCCCTCATATGTGTTGTCTGCCAAGAAACCGTTGACTCTGTCCTTAACTATCAAAGTGTACGGCAGGATATTGCTGTAAACGCCCGTTATACCAGCTATGGTATATTCCATAAATTTGTTGAAATGCTTGTATTGAGAAAAATCATTGCTCTCAAGAGGAGAAAGCCCGAGATCGAAATGCTCCGATCTTATCCTTTCCCTGTACTGCTTTAAAGGCATGCCGGGGACATAGTCGATCTCTAGTTCATCCTTAAATTCCGAAAAATCAGGTTTTACTGCAAAAAAGGTAAGAGATATCCTGTTTCCGAACCTTCTTATAAGCTCGGGTATAATCGGCCTTACATACTTGTCGAACATCTCCTCGTGCCCTGCCCCGGCAGCGTAAACCAGATTTACTTTATCGCCGTAGTACTTTGATCTTTCTTCAGGTTCAATGAGAGCTGAAGTATCCACCACAGTATCCATGGTCACGTTTCTTCCGGACGGAATCAGGGCTCCATA